>JAUWHC010000254.1 GCA_030606095.1 Promethearchaeota archaeon
AATTTTGTATTTAGTAATTGAATTTTCTATAGTATCAAATTGGTCGCAAAATTCATCAATTTTTTAAAAAAACCCTATTGTATATTGATTATGTACATATCCTTCTTTTTTTTTTAAATATTATTGAAGGAGCGTTATTCTTAGCGTCGTCAAAAATGTTCCTAAGATTTTGTTCACTTTGGCCATAAAACTTACTCATAATTTCAGGACCGCTAATTGTAATAAAATGAGCGTCAGTCTCGAAAGCTACCGCCCTTGCTAATAAAGTTTTACCCGTTCCCGGGGGACCATGAAGCAAGACTCCTTTAGGAGGATCTATTCCTATTCTTTTAAACAATTCAGGATGTCTCATTGGTAGTTCGATCATTTCACGAATTCTCTGAATTTCATCTTCTAATCCACCAATATCCTCATAGCTTACTCTTGATTTTTCTCTTTCTACAAGTTCTTTATGTGTTTTTTCGCTTAATTTAATTTTTGTTCCAAGGTGAATTCTGACCGCAGTAGCCTTTGGCTCAAAATCTACGATTATTAAGTCGTATTTTTTACGATAATTCCAAAAGCTTATAACATCACCTCTAGTTATTACTCTATTTTCTAGTAACTTATTTAGTTGTCTAGGGCTAATTATAACTGGCTCTGTTAAACTTGCGAATACTACCTTGTCGGCTAAAATCGCTTCAATTTTACGAATCTCTACGTAATCATCAATCGTTACCTCTATATTCCTTCTTAAAGACGAATCGAGCCTTAGGACTCCAGTCCCTTTATCTTCGGGTTTACCGGGATATAATAATGCGGCTGTCCTTGATTCTGTTAAGGGGGAATATATCTCAATCGCATCACCGTTTTTTAAGTTTAACTTGTGGGTTATATCAGGGTCAATTCTTATCCTACCTTTGCCAGAATCCTCTTTGAATGCGTCTTTTACTCTTAACCTATTTTCTTTTCCTTCGTATCCACTTGAAATCCCACTCATCTTTTTATACCAACTTTTATATATATCCCTATTATCTTGAAGTTTTTTTATTAATTTATTTGTTTAATTTTCGCATAATAATAGATACAATTCCGTTGTTGAACTCTACAACGTGATCCTTCATAGTGGATTCAAACGGTAATTGTAGCACCTTTTTAAAATTTTGGAAATTGCTTTTAGTCAATACTTTCAGTTTTCTTCCATCCTCGCTTAAACTTAAAACGATATGGCCTTTTTCTATTCCTGGAAGTTCTATGACAATTTCAGCGTAATCTTCATACATATTTAATTCGTAATAAGGTTCTTTTTCCAAGAAGTCTTCTCGCTCAAAATCTGGGTTTAAGGAAAGTGTACCTACATCCATTACCTGTTTTTTTCCCGATTTTCTTAACGTTTTAAATTGAGGGTATGACGAAAGGTTCAATTTCTTAAAATATTCTTGAAGTTTTTTCTCGTTAAAATCGCCTTCGATCTTTATCTCTGGTTTTTCCATTCCTGGTTCAAAATGATATGTGACCTTAAATCCTTCTACTTTTTTATTTCGGAGATTTAGGTTTGGATCGAAATTTGATTCAGGCAAAAATAAAAAATCCATATCAAAAACACCTTTATCTATTTTAAGTAATTTTTTAATCCGTTCTAAAAAATCATAATAATCGTCATCAAACTCGTCTGACAAAAATATCACCTTTTATGTCAATAATTCCTTTACAACTTAATAATGACAAAACGCCTTTTTATATTTATTTATTATAATTATTAAAATTTAAATTGTAGGTTTTTAGCTTGAAAAAGCACTTAAAATTTCATAGTAAAAGAAAAAAAATGAAAATCCATAGATTATAAATTCAGATGGTATTTAAAATGTTATTATTTTGGAGGACATTTCCTTGACTATTGCTGAGTCTTAACTCCTGAATCGTAATGTTTGTAAAAAAAATGTTTGAACTCATAATTAAATTCAATCTCGCAATATTATTTGAATTAATCATAATAAAGAGAATAAGGAATTAACTTTAAAGCAATTCTTTGAGCAACTCTTATTATTCGACTAACGAAATCAATTGCGATTTGTATATTTTTTTAAATATTAGACCAATTAAATCTTCAAAAGACTCTACAACACCTACTCCTTGTATTGCGATAGTCTTATTGATTTTAAAGTTCTTATATTTAAAATAATTAATATTTTCTAAAAACTCAGAAGTTTCAAATGTATCCGGTAGATCTTGTTTGTTAAATGCGAGGATTTTGGGCATTTTATTAAGACGGTCTTCGAAATAATTACATAATTCGTTCCAAGACGTTAAATTTCTGTAGTAAACACTTTGCTGTGAGTCCGCTACAAAAATAATCCCATCGATAGCTTGTAAAGTAACCGGTCTGGTAATTATATAGAAATCTTGTCCCGTTGTAGAATAAAGGTGTATTTTAAGGAGCCATTGTTGGTTTTTGAATGTAATGGTTCCATAATCAAAGAATAACGTTCTACGTACGCTACTCTCAATACTTAACACTTCATCATTCTTTCCAAAATGGTTAAAGAGCGATTTCATAGTGGTGGTTTTCCCTGAAAGTGCGGGACCAAAATAACAAATTTTTAATTGAATAGTTTGATTTAAATGATCTATTATCATTTTCTACTTTTTTAAATTGGTTTTTGTCTTATATTTTGATCAGAAGTATATTAATTTCTATTTTTTTTTTTTCCAAAAAAAGTTTAAAATCTCAATCAAATTAACAACTTATTTGAAAACTAATGTTTTCCATTGTTTTCCACGGATTCTATTATCGTTTAAAACCCCTCCATCATCAAAAAAAACCGCAATGGCCATTGTAACAAACCTCAACCAAGTTAGGTAGTATTTTTAACTTCTTTGATGACTTCACTAGTTCGGTGCAATAATTCAGATGCAACTTGTTGAGATGGCCATCCACCTAATCCACAATCAGGGCCAACAAATCTTAATCGCTCTTTATATAATTCTAACGCGTCAAGGAAATTCTTTTTAATTCTCTCTTTAGAGTCAATAAGGCTCATCATGCCTTCGGTGGTTTTTAAATATTCCCAAGTTTTTCCAGAGTCTATTGTTTCTGCGATTATATTATCAATATTGGTTCGGGAAATTCCAACGCGAATAAATTTATCGAATCGATCTAAAATTTTTTTAGAAATCTTATTGGATTTATCTGAAGCGTATTCACAGGTTAAAACATCTATATTTTTGGTTTTTAAAGGAATATCTGCTCTATTTAAAGTGTGTATATGAATTTGGGTGGTAATATCCTTTGTTTTAACTCCGTCTAGAGATTCGTCAAAAATCTTTATTATTTCGTCGTCGCTAATATTTAAGAGATCGGTATAACCAAAAGAAGGCTCATCAATCGCTATTACTGAAGTTTTTAAATACTTGTTATTAAGAATTGAATTTTTTAGGAAATAGTTAACTGATTTAGCAAAATTTAAAGCCAAATCGTTATAGACTGTGAAACTATGTTGTTTAACATATAACTCAATCGGTCCTGTGACACAAATTTTAATCTTAATAGGGTTACCCGAATCCTCGTAATATTTTTTAGCATATTTTTCAATTACCAAGATTTCGGGAATACAAGCCTTGTTAATATCAATTAAACCCGGATTTACTTCGTAATCTTCAATAGGTTTTAGAAATTGGGTATGCATGTTCATTAGTTGCGGGTAATTAATAATTTGAACCCCGGCATTTAATTTAAATTTAAAGCAGTCAACCATGGGATTAATAAAATAAATTTGAATTCCTTTATTAGAAAATATGTCATTTTTGTTTACGATTGCTTTATAAGCAGTCCAATAAAATCTATGAAACGACTCTTTATCGATATTAATGGGTAGAGGGAAGCTACCAACATCGTCAAATTGGGGAAATTCAAATTCATCCATTATCAAACACAAACTCTAATATCGTTAATCATAAATAATCTGTTATAACAGATATACTTATGGAACATGAGTTAATTAGTAAACAAATAAAAAGAAAGAAAAAACAACAATTTGCTGAATTAGCGCTAGCTGCGAAAATTGCTAAGGAAAGAAATGGTAAGCCATTTATATTTCACTTTCTTACAACTTTAAAATGTAATTGCGATTGTGAAACTTGTCTTTGGAAAAATAATACGAAAAAAGACGAATTAACACTTGAGGAAATCAAGCGCATATATTTAGAAGCAAAGGAAGCAGGATTTTTAGTAACTATTCTCTGGGGTGGAGAACCTCTCATTAGAAAAGATATTACTGAAATTATTAAATTTGTTAAAAGGGAGTTAAAGTTTACAATTGTTGGAATAGTTACGAATGGCTGGTTCCTTCCAGATAAAATCAAAAAATTTGGAGATGATATAGCTTTTATTCTTATATCTCTGGACTCCCCTAGACCTGAAGAACATGATCAGATTAGAGGGTTGCCTGGATTGTATGATAAAATAATGGATTCTGTTACTATTGTTAAAGAAAGCTATCCATTGATTTCACTACAATTTAGCTTTTCAATTAGTAAATATAATATAAATCGTGTTGAGGAAATGATAATTTTATCGGATAAAATTGGAATTCCAGTAGCTTTTAACGTAATAAATACTGTTCGCCATTATTCACATGGTGATGTAGATGAGAAAGGCATGCTCTCTGCGAATGATAACGATATTAGTAAAGCATTTGAAAGAATCTTAGACGCTAAGAAGAACGGTTCGAAAATATTAAATTCAGAAATGTAT
>JAUWHC010000354.1 GCA_030606095.1 Promethearchaeota archaeon
TAAGATTGGCCCAAAAATAAAACCAAACATCGCATTAATAGAAAATATTAAACCGATCATCGTCATAGAAGTATTAAAAAGATCACTGAAAAAGCCTACCATAGGAAAGAGAATCGTGAACCCTAGTACATCAATGAAAATCGCAATCCATAAGGGCGTTAACATTCGATATTTGAATATTTTTCTATTGTTATTTTCGGTCATATTTTAAAAGCCCTAAATAATTTTTAAGAAGAATAAGACAAGAATGTACTTAATATCCCCTAAACTTATCAAGTAAAATAGATGATGACTATTAAATTATATTAAAAAACATTTCGTATTTTTTATATAGATGAGATTTTAGCTTAAGTAATTATACTTTTAAAACTCTCTATTTCATTAATTTTATATGTTAATACTAGATGATTAATCTAGCAAAAAAAAGTTAAAAGTTATTTATTGTCCTTTAAAAAGAGGTTAATCTTAAAATTCATTAGAGTTATTTTATTTTTATTTATAAAAAAAGAATCGTAATTAATGATGTCTGAAACTTATGAAAACTTTATGATTTATGGATTAGAAAGCACTGGCGAAAAGGTTAGGTTAGATATAGCAGAAGAAGATTTTCGCGCTAACAATGGAACGAACGTATTAAATCCTTACCAAGTACTAGTTATCGTAAAAGAAGGGTTGAGGAGAATCTATATTTGGAAGGGCGTTAAGTCCCCCGTTAGAAAAAAATTTATTGCGTCGCAAGTCGCAGCACAATTACAAAACGATTTAGTCGTTAATGGCCACTTTCATAGGTGTAAAATAGTTTCGGTCGACCAAGGAGACGAACCACGAGATTTTTTGAGGGCGTTTGATTTTGAATCAACAGAAATTCCAGAAATCTTGGAAGCTGACAAAAGTGAGTTTAGACAGATTCAACCTGTTTCTATGGGTACAATGTCAAAGACTATAGAAAAGAAAATATATCAATGGAAAGCGCCGCCGCCTGCTTTAAAAGCTAAAAGTACAATTATCAAACAAACAAAAGAATCCGATAAAGCAATTACGCCAAAAAGTAAAGACATTATTAAAGCTCCCGAATTAGATACTAAGAAAATTATCGAAAAAATTGTAGCAAATGAAGTCCCAGCCAATTTTAAGCGTCAAAATTTGATTTTAGGAAACCTCGAAATTTACGGTGCAGTTATTAAGAAAGCGAGAATTTTCGGAAAAGAAGTGGAAGATGTCGATTGGGAGCCAGTTAACTCCTTACCCCACGATGTAGTCGAATTAGATAATCGTACTTTAAGAATTTATTTCGATGGAGAAAATGGGATAATTGAAGGCTTAGAAATACTTCAAAAAATGAGTGATCCTCAAATTGAAGAAAAAGATAGCAAATTAGATTATAATAAATGGACAGTAAAAGACTTAAAGCAATATTGCCAAGAAAACGATATAAAAATACCTTCGTCGTATAGAAAAGCAGATATTATAAATCTTATTCAACACGGGCCCACTCAAGGCGTTACTGAACAAAAAAAAGACTACAACAGGTGGACGGTAAAACTACTAAAGGAATTCTGCCAAAAAAATGAAATAAAGGTGCGATCTTCTTATAGAAAAGCAGACTTAGTACGACTTGTGAAAGAATATAATGAAAAATAAGAAAGAAAAAATTAGTTGTAATGCTAAATTACATCTAAGAATTATTTAATTCTTCCAAACTCTTTTTTAATTGATCTAAATATATCTTTCTCTTTCCAGGTAGCACTTTTTCTATTAAAATTTTTGCTCTTTCATAATATTCATTTGCTTTATCGAGTATTCCCAATTTTCTGTAACACTGAGATATTTTTATATAAGTGTGAAATATAAACCAACCTGTTGGTTCAGTTTCTAACGCTTCGTTAAATTTTTCTATGGCAGCTTCATAATCTTTTGATTTCATCAATATTTCCCCATGAGAATCGTACAAATTTCCATCGGCAGGATCGAGTTCAATTGCCTTTTCAATAACCTCAATCGCTTCTTCTGTTCTTCCTAAATTACTTAAAAGTATGGCCTTATTATTTAAAAGACCTGTCGAATCGGGATAAGAGATAAGCCCTTTATCAAGAGTTTTAGCTCCTTCTAAATCTTCCCCTATAATCAAATAAGTGAACGATTTCATTCGACAAAGGTGCAAATCTTCTTGAGGAAATTTTTTCAATAAATTATCATATAGTTTCAACGCCTTATCGCTCGTATTTTCATGAGTGAGATATAAATGAATTTTAGTGTCGTAAATGGCGAAGTGCTCCGGACTTAGCTCAATTGCAGTATTAATCGCGTTTAAAGCTTCTTCAAGACCTTCTGTTTCGTTTAAGATATAGCTTTTTAATTGATAATATCTTGATAACTGTAATGGTTTTTGCTCAATCGATATTGCTTTCTGAAATTCTTCTTGAAAAAGCTTTTCACTTGCGATAGTATCGTCAAATTTATAAACGAGATTAAATCCGTGAACTAAACAATTAATTATGTGTGAAATGGGGTGATTTGGATAGTGAAATTTGGCTTTATTAACTATGTCTAAGGATTTTTCGATATTACCTCTGGCTAAATATGAATATGATAAAACTAAATACGCAGCAATATCAACTCGAGGGTTATGTTTAAATAAATTAAATTCTATTTCCTTCTTTATCCAATTTTTTGCTTCTTTATGTTTTTTCATTACGATGAAAAATATAGCTTTTAGTACTGAAAGTTCTAAATTTTTTGGATTCGAGTCGATAAGTGAATTAATCAGGTTTACAGGCCCATCAATAGATTTAAGACGGCAAGTTTTTTCTGTTATAAAACTTAAAAATTTTGTGCGCAATAAATATAAATCATCTGGATAATCCTGTAATGCTTCATCTATTAATTTTACCGCTTCACTATGATTAGTGTTTATGAGAATTTGTGCTTTTTGGCATATTAAAGAAATATTAAAAGACATGGTCAGACCTAAATCAACAGCATCCAAAGCTTTTGTGAATTCGCCCATCAAGAAATACGTAATAGATTGAAATAGATAACCAACATAATCATCAGGACGCTTTTCTATGATCTTTTTTGTTAAATCAAGTGATTCCTTTAATTCTCCGCTGTATGTAAAAAATAAATCTCTCAGAATTAACAGTTCAATATCGTCTAAATTTTTAAGATTATTCGTAAGTAATTCGTTTACTTTCGTTAATTTTCCGGTAGTAAATTTAAGTTCTAAAGCGGTTATAAGCTCATTATTCTTGGGAAAATACGCTTTTTTAAACTGGGATAAACGGATAAAATCTAATTTTGATAAATAAAATATATCCAAAGTATCAAATATTCTATTGTGCAAAAAGTAATAAGATTCACTATCTAAAGGTGTACTCGAAGTATTTGTAGTTTCAGATATATTAAAACTCTGAATTACTTCAAAAACATTTTGAAACGCAATGCCTTTTATTTTATCG
>JAUWHC010000392.1 GCA_030606095.1 Promethearchaeota archaeon
AAAGTTCTTTTACCTAGTTTTGCAAAAGGCGCTGATGGGGGGATCTTTATGTATGATATTTCAAGATACACAAGTATAAAGAACTTAGACGATTGGCTCTCAATATTTGAAAGAAATGTGAGAGACAAACAAATAAAAATACCTATGGTTATGGTTGGAGGAAAGTTGGATCTTGAGGATAAACGATCTGTTGAAACAGCTGAAGCTATTGAGTTGTCGAAAACCCACAATTTTCAAGGTATTTATGAGTGTTCTTCTAAAACAGGAGATAATGTGGAAGAGATTTTCGAATTTATCACGCGTAAAATGATGGAAAATGTTGGTATGATTTAATTTCTCTTTTTTTTTATAGATAATAAATCCAATCTTTTGTCTTTTAAACTAATTACATTAAAATGAATTTTTCGGGTTGAGTAGAATTAAAGAGTGGAAATCCGATTTTGTTACTAATAACGGAAATAAGATTCATTATTATCGAACAGGAGGAGACAAACCTCCTATATTACTTCTTCATGGCGTTATGGATAATGGGTTGTGTTGGACACCTCTTGGTCGTGTTTTAGCTAGTGACTATGATGTGATTTTACCAGATGCTAGAGGTCATGGATTGACTTATATATCTGATGAAACATGGACTTACGAAGCAATGGCAGATGATGTTGTTCTGCTAATTAAAGACCTTAATGTAGATAAAATACAATTAGTTGGTCATTCTATGGGGGCTGATACGGCTGCTTTAGTAGCAGCGAAATATCCCGATCTTATTAAAAAGATTATTCTCGAAGATCCTGGCTTTAGTATGAGTGAAATATCATCGATTAAAAAATCTTCTTTAAAAATTGCGATGAAATTAATGTTACCTCGATTTTTAAATAGTACGTATGAAAAACTATTAAAGAAAGGGCATAAACAAACCCCATTATGGTCTGACGAAGATTTAAAACCCTGGGCAGAGTCAAAAATTCAATTTAGGGAGAAAGATCCTAATTTAATATTTAAAATGTTTAAAAATGAATATAAATGGGAGGAAATAATAAAAAAAATCTCTTGTCCAATTCTACTCATAACCGCGGATAAAGGGATAACCTCAGACAAGTTAGCACAGAAAGTAATGGGTGTGAGTAAAGCTGGAAAATGGGTGAAAATCGAAGGCGCAGGTCATAGCATTCGGAGAGAGCAATTTAAACGGTACGTTCAAACTACTAAAGAATTTTTAGACTAAATTTTATTAAATAATGGATTGAGGGATAAGATCAATTAAATTTAAATTATCTAATAAGAAATATTTATTGTCTTATTATCCAGAAGTTCTCTTGATAACTTTAACTAGTCCCTTTTTCCGAAGTTTATCTAACATTTTTTCGACTTTATCAATAGGTTTTTGCGAGATATCAGCGCATTCTTGTACTGAATTCATTCCATCGCACACTTTTAACAATTTGAACTCGTCTAATGATAACATTCCTAATTGAACGCTCATTGGTGAAACTTCTTTAACTACGATCGGGATCCTTACTTCTCCACCTTCTTCGACGGTTCCAGCTCCAACTTCACTCATACTCGGAGAATCTCCAAAAAACGATTTCACTCCCGTTATATCGTAATTGTCATTTATATAAAGATAAATCGTGTGTTCCTGACCTGAAAAATCATCTGGATCTTCTGGATCGGGGTAGGGATTTAGGTGTTTATGTTCTTTAGTATACATACCCATTTTCAATCCGGATTTAATTTCGTCCTTATTTACCCTAATATTGACCATTTCGGAGCATATATCACACCAAGCCCAGGCTTCTATAAGGCTGAAGTATTTAATTACTTTGTTCTCTGGCATTGCGTTTTTCCAAAAATGTAAATTTTGTATAAAATAACTTTTACTATAATTACTATGTTGTGAATAAATATAAATATAGATTATGAATAATTCTGTAGAAATTTAGGTCTAAATTAGTTTTTAAAATCGAAAATAATTAAAGTTAGAGGATATTTTACTATCTATTATAGTGTACTAAGATTAACGATGTCAAGTTTTAAAAAAAATATTTGTTTCTCGTGTGGACGTCCGATTGCTCCTTATGAAGGTGCAGTTCATTTTCCTTGTCCCCAATGTGGGGATGTAACTATTTGGAGATGCGAACGATGTAGAGCTATGGGGAACCAATATACTTGCTTAAAATGTTCTTTCATTGGACCTTAGATAATAGAATAAGGAGATTGTTTAAAGTGGGAGAATTTGTAGCATTAATTGATGTTATTCCAGAAGATATAGATGTTAATTTTGAAGGACTCGTTTCAAAATTAAGAAATGTACTTATCGATAACGCTGTTATCGAAAGTTATGATATAAAACCTGTCGCATTTGGTTTGAAGAAAGCAAGAGTCCGTGTTCGGTACCCTGAAGAATGGGGGGGCACAGACAAAGTCGAAGAATTATTTAGACAAGTTGAGGGAATCCAAGGGATTGAAGCAATCGCTTTCAGCAAAGCGTAGTAGTAAAAGCTTAGTTTTCGGTGTCATTTTGTTGACTAATCTTAAATTTAATCCGTTCTTTTAAGTCTTTCTTTATCAAATCTTGAATAATCTGAATTGAATCTAAATTTATTTTTTCCTTATAATGAATTTTAAAAGCTTCTAAAATTTCGTGAGCTTGATTATAATTTTCCGCTTTTATTAGAATGTCATAAATCATTTCTATTTTACTCGCTGCTTCGTTAATTTCTGAAACATAAAAATCCTTTTGAACTTTTTCAGCTACAATTTTCATAAATTCTTCTTGTTTTTTAATATGCTGGTCCATACCATTTTCTATTGCTAATCTAATAACTTGTTCTGAATAATGAATAGCATCATCGTAAACACCTTTCATTAAACTACCCTCTGCTAAATCCCTTAATTCTACTATTTTTGAAAGCGTCTCTATTTGAGGATTCTTAATAGGAATATAACTATCTTCTTGATCTAGTTTACTTTTTTTTACTTTCTGCTTTTTATCCTTTTTTTTCATAAGATATCCATAGAATTTATGTAGTTTTACTTAATACTCTAATTGAAAACTTGCTATTTATATCTTAATTATTTGAAGAATTGCATAATGAGTAAAAA
>JAUWHC010000211.1 GCA_030606095.1 Promethearchaeota archaeon
TCTAAGAAATAATAATTTTTGAGATTTTCGGGTTTCTTCTTTGATTTTAAAACTGTAGCATCTTTAAGATCTTGCCCAGCATTAAAAATCTTACCTTCTGCTTTCATGATAAGAACTCGACAATCGAGATTGATCATTAACGTATCAAATATAGAATGAAGTTCTTCAACCATTTGAAATGATATAGCATTAGATTTTTCTGCTCTGTTAAATGTTAAAAATCCTATACCATTTTTTTGTAATTCAAATTTAATAGTTTTATATTCCATTTTTTTTCAATTTCTAAAAATAATATTATTGATATTTAAGAGAATAATCTTTTAGATTTATTACTATTGAACAACTTGATTGTTTTGAGATAATTAATTCTAAGTTTCGGTTAAAATTAATAAATCATTTAGAAAAAATTCCGAGTTAAAAGTATAAAAATAGTAAAAAATGAGTTAAAAATAATAGTTAATTTTATTCCTCGCGAAATTCCTTACCTAATAACCTCATAACAGAATCTGCGAGTTTGTTTTGACTTCGACTCATAATACCCTTGATTTTCCCTTCTTTTCCAAGCACTCGCAAATTTATAGCGTTCCAAACAGACGATGGTTCTCCTTTTACTTGCTTGAACCTATCGCGATAAACCTTTACGCTAATATTCTCGTAGTTCTCTGAAGCTTCTGTACATTTAAAACATAGAATACACTTATCAATGTCTACAACTACTTCCTTTCCTTCCCGAGACATGGCGCCAACAGCACATTCGTCCGCGAATGCGTCAATGACTTTGTTATCTTTTTCATTGCAAGTAATTGTAATAGAACCGTCTACTACCTTGCGAACCTTCTGACCATTCTCTAAAGTGCGAACCTCTTCCTCAAATTCTGGAAGAGAACCGTTTTCTACCAATAATATCTTGTTTTCTCCGTTAATTAATAATTCTAGCGTATATCCTGGACAAAAATAAGAACAAATTCCACACCAAATGCATTTCTCCACATCAACTACGATTTTTTTGTCAGATTCTACCCTCATTTCTTCTGACGTTCCGATTGCAGTCTTTTTTAAGGGTTCGTCGTAGATAGAAATGGTTACGGGACATACTCGGTGACAAAAACCACACTCAATACACTTGCTTTCGTCGTATTTTAAGATCATTTCGTGATTTAACATCTTATGAGTATAATGTGTGATATTTTTGTCAATCTCAATTGCTTTTTTAGCTGGTAACGACATAATTCTTCACATTTTTTCTTTTCTTAATTAAAAATATTATTTTTTTGTATTTTTAATAATTTATTTCTAAACTTATTGACCAATTTAGAATTATGTTTTTTATAATTCCATTTGGCTTATTGCTTTCCCAGATCTAAAGGGTATATCTTCCAAGCTTTCACCAGCATTGTAACCAAACTTTTCTTTAAATGAGTCGTTTAGCGATTGAAAGTACAGAGATAACGGTAAATGCGTTGGGCAATTATTATCACAGTTGCCGCATTCTACGCATCGGTCAGCAACGTGGGCAATTCGAGTTAATTGATACGTCTCTTTATTTATAGTTTTTTCTTTTCGCTTCTTCTGTAGAATACAGTCAACGCAGTAGCAAACAGGGCACCCTCTAATGCACATGCCACACATAGTACATGCTTGTAGTTTAATCATCTTTTCCTCTTGAGAAAGTTTATCCCATTCTTCTAAATCCTTTGCTCTTTTTGCTATGGCTGTTTCTTTGATTTCTTTAAGCTTATCTACGTCTTTTGCTTTCATATCGTCAGGTAATGGCTTCTTGTTAATTTTTGATTTTTCTATAAGTTCTTCCCCTTTATTAGAATAAACTTTAAGGATAATTTCGTCCGAATCGATAGGCAATATTAGATCACTAATTCCCAAATCAGCTACAACCGGGACTTTTCTAACACAGCGCGTACAATTTTCAGCTATGTCTAATCCTACTTCTTTAGTTTTTCCATCTTCAAATTTGAGAATTAACCCTTTATCTCCAATCTTTTCCTTAACTACTTTAATCGGATCAATATCTTTCATCTTCTTTATCTGGCGAGAAACGTTTATCACCATTCCTCTGTCTTCAAAAGCAATGATAAAAAGATTATCTAAATTGACCTGTTTAATTTTTACTAGCTCAATTATCCCCCTGGTGTCGCAAGGGCGAGCAATAAGTCCTACTTTTTCTTTTAATGCTCCGTTAACTGATTTATGTAAAAACTTCGCAGCTGAATCTGTTCTAGCGTACCCATATGCAATTAGGTTAGTTAAGGGAAAACCCGAAATATCTTCTGGTTTCTCGTAGAGTTCTGGAGAAATAGTAAATCTATCCTCTTTCTGAGTTTTTTTATCTACCTTTACTTTTGCCCCAATTATTTTGCTAACAACTTTTTCCTTTAATAATGTTGTTAGTAATTTAGGAAAATCTTCAATCTTTATTAGATATTCATCTATTGTATCCATGTATTCCAACTCAAAACTGTAAATTTATTTTTTTGTTTTTGATTTAATTTTTTTATTAAATTTTTAGACTTTTTTTTTGATATATTTATTTTTATAACATTTTTTAATGTGTTATATGGTGCTCCCATTTCTTCAGCTGAATTCTCGTTTTTTTAACTCAGCGTCATTAGCTAACACATTTATTTTTTTGAGGAGTTTTTATTTTTTTTACGTAATGGGCTCGGTCCAAGTTTACGTATTTCTTCATCAAAAGAAGTTGCTACTTCCCGAAATTTCGAACCTTCCGCTGAACTGCAATATTCCATTCTTAATCTTTTTGGATCAAGTCCAACGGTTTTAACCACTTCTTTTAGATAAGCAATTGATCTATGTGCAAAATAATTACCTTTTTCATAATCACATTCTCCAGGATATCATCCAACAACGAGTATTCCGTCAGCACCTCTCCCAAAACCTCTCATGATTACATCCGCACCAACTCTTCCTGTGCATGGAACTAAAACGGTTCTTAAAGATGTGGGGTATTGAGCTCTAATAGTTCCTGCCATATCCGCTGCACCATAGCCTCATTTTAAACATAAAAAGGATAGAATTTTAATATCATCGTCTCTCATTTTAATTACCTCTTTAATCTTCAATTGGTAATAATTCGTCAATATAAACAGAATATTGAACGTCCTTGTAATGTGCTAAATCTATTGCTTTAGAAGGGCAAATAGCAGTGCAAATTCCACAACCTCTGCAACTTATTACATCTACAACAATCGTTCCTTCATCATTAATAGAAATTGCATTGTATGGACAAGCATCAATACATTTATAGCATTTTGCACATCTTTCATCTATTGGTTGGGCGCGTATTAATTCAATAACATATTCTCCTTGTCCCATTGGAATGCCTGCTGAAGATGCTGCTCCCTTAGCCTGGCTTACTGCTAGTTCAATCGATTTTTGACCTTGACAAGAACCAGCTAAGTAAATACCTGGAACTTTCGTCTTGATTGGTTCTAAACGTGGATGAACTTCTTTTAGGAACCCATCCGATGATTTCTCGATATTCATTATTTTCGCAATTTCCTTTGTGCCTTGAGATGGTAGCGATGCCGACGATAAAACAACCATATGAACCTCCATTTTTACTATTGTATCGGTCCCAACAGGTTCAAATTGAACGATGAGATTCTTTGTTAATGGGTCTTCTTCTATGGTTCCTATCATCCCTTTAACAAAAAGAATTCCTGCATCTCTGGCTCTTTTATAATACTCTTCATACATCTTCCCCGCACATCTCATATCTATATAACATACTGTAATTTCGGAATCGGGATATTCTGAGATTATAAGTTTGGAATTCTTAATAGATAAATTACAGCAAACTACGCTACAATATGCATTCTTTTTTATATCTCGTGATCCTACGCAGTTAATGAATAATATTTTCTTTGGACGTTTTCCATCTGAGGGGCGTACCAAATGACCGAACATAGGACCATTTGGAGCAAGGATTCTCTCTAATTGGATCTGTGTGATAACATTCTCATATTTTCCGTACCCATAATCGTCTTCTTGATATATGTCCCACCCTGTTGCCACAATTATAGTTCCTATTTCAAGTTCTACTATTTCGTCTTGTTGGCTAAAGTCAATTGCTTCCAAATCGCAAGAATCGACACATGCAAAACATTCTACGCACGATTCTCTTTCAATATCGTAAACTGCCGGAACTGCTTGAGCAAATGAAATATCGATGCACTTTCGGGCTGAAAGATTTTCGTCAAAATAATTGGGAACGTATATAGGACATACATCCGTGCAAGCACCACACCCAGTACATTCGCTTTCAATGACAAACCGAGGGTGTCTTTTTACTTGGACTCTAAAGTTACCAATATATCCTTCGACTTTTGCTACTTCACTATAAGTAAGCATTTCAATATTTGGATGGCGATCAGCTTCTAACATTTTTGGGCCCAATATTCAGATACTGCAATCGTCTGTCGGAAATGTTCGATCTAATTGACTCATACGACCACCGATGGTAGTTTTCTTTTCAACTAAATAAACTTTATATCCTGCATCTCCCAAATCAATTGCAGCACTTAAACCAGCAATCCCTCCACCAATAACCAAACATGTAGGTTTTACATCAACTATTTTTGTTGGTATTTCTTCCAGAAATTGCGATCTTGAAATCCCTGCTTTTACTAATTCTATTGCTTTAAGTGTAGCTTCATCTCTTACTTCCATTGCTTGATGAACATAACTACAATGTTCTCTAATGTTTACAAATTCTAAATATCTCTGTGGCAATCCTGCTTCTTTTAAAATGGCATGAAATACTGGTTCATGTGTTATTGGAGTTCAAGCAGCCAAGATAATTCTGTCAAAGCCTTTTTCGGCTATTTGTTCTTTCATAAATTCAGCCCCTCCAGATGTACACAAATTTAAATACTCGTAAGCGTAAACATCATCGAGTCTATCAATCTCTTCTACAATTTTAGGCACATCTAAAATGCCTCCAATATTAACTCCTCATCTACATATAAATGCTCCGATTTTGTGTTTACTATTGGTCTGTTCTTCAGACAATTTTTCCACCTTTTATATTTATATCCTCCTAATTTTAAATGGTTCTTCTTATAAGGAATTGTATTAATTGTATTTGATTAAATAATTATGATATTGTAAATAATACTTCTTATTAAAGTTCAATTATTCTTACTCTTCACTTAATTTGTTTTCAATTCTGGTAATGACCTCTTATTAAATTTAGATTTTACGATATAAATTGAAATACTAAAAATAAATAGAATAAAAATAAGATAAAATAAGAAAAAATTGAGACATATAACTACCGATTGTAGTTGTATTTTTTTTCCTTAAAGAACTAATTTAACGAAAGATCCAAGATACGGCGCAACTGGCTTGGATTATCTCTAAAGAAAGGAATGTTGCCCGTAATGAGATTAACGGAAATATCAAAATGAGAATCAGGTCGACACGACCTTACTTGTTTTTCAACTGAGCCTTCAACCGCTCTATTTCCTTATCTTT
>JAUWHC010000270.1 GCA_030606095.1 Promethearchaeota archaeon
TTAGGTACCATCGAACTAAAAGCAGAATGTGTTTCCTCATTTGTAGATGTGACTTTTACGGTTAGCGACAAAATACCTTTGTAACCAAGTTTTAGAACAGAATTACCGTTTAAATCTTGCTTCATTGAAGGATAATACGCACCTAAACAAGAGTTAAATAAATTCTTTCTGTTTTCAAGTAGCTTTAACAAAGTAGGCGAGCCTAATTCTTCTTCCCCATCGAATAGTAGTAGTAGAGAAATTGGAAGTTTTTTTTCTTTTTTCAATATTTTTACTACATTTAGGAAGCATAACAAAGGAGTCTTTGAATTATAAGCACCTCTAGCAATTAAACAATTACCTAATCTATCCAAGGGTTTAGGTAATTGCTTTACTTCAGCACCAAAAGGATTGCTAATCCATTTATTTTCTTTGTTTACAGGTTGCGTATCATACATCATGTAAATTAGTAAATAATCCTTGATCTTTCCTTTGACCTTAGCTAACAATAAAGGATTTATTTCCCCTTCGATCTCCTTAATATCTTCGCAAAAATCAGAAATATATGAAATAATAAAATCTTTAGCTTGTATTATTGCTTCTTTATTTAAAGTAAAACTCGAAATTTTTAGAAAATTTGTTAAATCTTCTTCAATAAACTTTTTGTTAGCAGTACGGATTATTTCCTCGATTTTAGAACTTCGATTATTCATATATATTAAAATTTTAAGACTCATTAATATAAATTATTTATTGAAAATTGAGTATTATTATAACGATGAATGAGATAGAACTTCCAAAATCTCAAAAAATTGAAAAATTAAACCAAATCTTGGTTGAATTAAAGAATAAAGGCAAGTTACTCGGTATTCTATTCGCATATCGCAACGGTGGACTTATTGCTAAAGATTTTAAGGAAGACATAGATTTTAATATCTTCACATCGATGTGCGCTTCGGTCTTAGAAAGTGCTACAGATCTTGGTCGTACAATGGGAGATAGAAAAGTAAATAAAATTATTGCAGAGTTAGAAGAACATACAATTGTTATTATTGAATGCGACGAGAGAACATTTTTAGTCTTTGATATTAATTATGAATCCAATTTAAACATAATATTGGAAAAAATAGAAGTGTATATTCGGAAAATAATTTTTCTCTATTAGAAATGGAAATTTGAAAAAAATTAATAGAGATTAACGTTTATCTTCGATTGTCTATTAGTTTTAAGTAATTAAGGCAAATTTGGACAATTTGTCCCAAAGCTTCTTTTTCTATTACTGCTGGCGTATCTTTTCTTGTATGATAGTAGGGCGCTAATTCTTCTTTTAAATTTAAACCCCCAATGGTAGTAGCGGGAATATCTTTCTTACTAAAGGCTGCTGCGTCAGTTGCACCAAAAGGCAATGGCATTAGTTTAACTTTTAAATTCACCTTTTTGGCGATTCTTAAAAGAGGTTCAAATACATCGGAATTGTGTTTAGCGCCTATTCCCGGTTCTTTATTATGTATTACGATGATATCTTTTTTAGCAATGCTATCCATGTTCACAACAGTCGTTCCACTTGCTAGTAATTCGTCATAATGCTTTTTTACATATCGTTTTGCGCCTCTTAAACCTGATTCTTCTCCAGCAAATGAGATTAATTGAACCCTTGTATATTTAGGGAATATCTCGTTGTTATCCTTGTTTTCAGATAAATATTTTCCAATCCCTAATACTATAGCAACTCCAGACAAATTATCGAACGCACCGAGGACAGGCTTTGAGCTGTGGAAAAACACATAAACAAGTATAATTGGAACGAAAAATATAAAGACTATGCCAAATACTAAAAAGAGAATGGGCTGCTCAATTGATAGAATTAAAAATAGCAATTTTAATACAATTGCTATGAACACTATTCCAACAGCTAAATATCCAATATTTATTATCATTTGTCCAAACCGCTTTAAATAGTAAAAAGTGTTAAATTCAAAGGCAGAATCGTGATGCGCAGAAAAGATTATTGTATTTTTCACTTCGTTTTTTGGATTGATTGTCCCCATAACATTTTTTGATTCCCGTTTAGGAAAGAGAAAATCAAAGATTTCGTGATATTTCATCACTTCTAAAATGAAATAACTAATCGTTATCACGATAAGAATTACTGCTATGATTAAGAAGAGCATACCAATAGAAGCATTTAGGGAAATTATATTCAAATCTATCAACAGTGTTAACCAATAAAAAACTCCAGCAATAAAGACCAGTATTGCACCATATTTAATACCTCCAAGAAAGGCATGAGGGCTACTAATATATGTTTCTTGATGTGTTTCGTCGCAAAACTTTTTCAATTCTGATTCTACTCTATTACCTGCTAAGATTTCTTGTTCTGTCCCTGATTCTCGGGGTCCTACCTCGTTACAAATATCTTCTATGAATTTATACATGTAATTATTATCAATCATTTTTATCAACAAATTATTTTTAAAACATCCATATTAAGTTAAAAAAAATATTAAATAAAAATTCGTTATGTTAAGTAATAAATCTTTAATTATTGGAGATTTTAATTTATAAAAATAAAAATTAATTGTAAAAGTTGCTATAGATAATGGATAAATTAGACATTAGAAAGGGTATGACGGACGATGAAATTGATAGTTTGGCCAACAAAGCATTAGAAATGATGACACTAAAAGAGAAAATTGATATAATGTCTGGGAAACATTTCTTAATGATGTTGCTAAAAGATCGAAAATTCGGCGTGCGTTCTTATCCAGGTGGAGGCGTTAAACGATTAGGTATACCTCCATTCTTATTTACGGATGGTCCCCGGGGAGTAATTATGCCCAGCTCTACTTGTTTCCCTGTATCCATGGCTCGAGGAGCCTCGTGGGATGTTAAGCTCGAAGAAGAGGTGGGTGAGGTTATCGGTAAAGAAGTACGTGCTCACGGAGGAAATCTTTTTGGAGGTGTATGTGTAAATCTTTTGCGACATCCCGCGTGGGGTCGAGCTCAAGAAACTTACGGCGAAGATCCCTTTCACGTTGGTGAACTTGGGGCAGCTTTGATATGTGGCGTGCAAAAACATAATGTTATGGCTACAGTTAAACATTATGTTGCTAATAGCATAGAACATTCGCGATTTAAAGTTGATGTACAATTAGACGAGCGAACATTGCGAGAAGTTTATCTTCCTCATTTTAAACGTTGTATTAAGGAAAATTGTGCTACAGTTATGACAGCGTATAATAAAGTTCGCGGCGAGTACTGTGGTCATAATTCGCCCTTATTAAGAGATATACTAAAAGGTGAATGGGGGTTTGAAGGTTTTGTGCATTCTGATTGGATGAATGGGGTCCACAATACCATTGATGGGGTCATGGGAGGCTTAGATGTTGAAATGCCCCGTGCAAAATATTACGGAAGAAAACTAGAAAAAGCAGTGAAACAAGGAAAAGTTCCTTTAAAACTAATAGAAGATTCTGCAAAGCGAATAATCCGTACAGTGTTAAGATTTACTACTAAAGAAGACTCTCAAAATTACGATCCTACTTTAATCGGATGTGATGAACATGTTCTTATAGCTCGCAAAGTTGCCGAGAAGAGCATGGTCTTGCTTAAAAATCAAGGTAAAATTTTACCTTTTACTTCTAAAGAAGTTGATACTATAGCAGTAATTGGTCCATTAGCCGATTTAAAAAATACGGGTGATCATGGAAGTAGTAATGTGCGCCAAAAAAATATTGTTACGCCTTTACGCGGTTTAGAAAATAGTTTCGGTGATAAAGTAAAAATAATACATAACGATGGTAGCGATCTTGAAGTTGCTCAACAGATTGCTCAAAGCGTAGATGCGGTGGTTTTAATGGTTGGTTATACGTATAAGGATGAGGGAGAATATATTCCACATATTTCAAAGGGATTAGGAGATCGCATTAACCTTGGTTTGAGAGAGAATGAAATTAAATTAATTAATGCCGTTTCAAAAGTTAATCAAAAATGCGTAGTTGTACTTATTGGGGGAAGCGCTATTCTCATGGAAGAATGGAGAACAAGAGTCTCCGCTATTGTAGTGGCTTGGTATTCAGGTATGGAAGGAGGACACGCTTTAGCTGACATTCTTTTTGGAGCAGTTAACCCAAGCGGAAAATTACCTTTTACAATCCCTACAGACCCTGCCCATTTACCATTCTTTGACATATCTGTTGACGAAATCGAATACGGCTATTATCATGGATACACCTTAATGGAAAAGGAATGCAGAGAACCAGCATTTCCTTTTGGATTTGGCTTAAGTTATACGGAATATAATTACAAAAACATGCAACTAGAATCAATAGAAGATAAAATCGTCGCTAAAGTAGATGTTTCGAATGTAGGCTCTATTGCAGGTGAAGAAATAGTACAATTATACGTAGGTTTTGAGAATTCCAGCGTTGATCGCCCTTTAAAACTCCTACGCGGTTTTAAGCGAGTAGCGTTGAAACCTAACGAAACAAAATCTGTATCAATCGAAGTCAAGAAAAAAGATCTTGCTTGGTATAATCCTGAAAATAACGCATGGGAAGTTGAAAATATTGCTTACACAATTTACATCGGAGCTTCTTC
>JAUWHC010000364.1 GCA_030606095.1 Promethearchaeota archaeon
AATGTTCTGTACCTATCCATTCTGTAAATTCAGGAAGAATAGATGTGCCTCCTAATTTTACGACTTTATCTGAGACAATTCCCAAAGAAGGATTTGCAGATATTCCCGATATTGAGTCAGAACTCCCACATTCTAAACCTAATACGAGGTGAGAGAAGTCGAACGGTTCACGTTTTAATTCTTTTGCTGCTTCCGACATTTTTTTTCCAATTTTGATGCCTTTTTCTATTGCTGCGGTTGTTCCTCCTTGAATGTCTTGGACATCAAAGAATTCCACTGGTTTTTTTGATTGTTTAATTTTTCTTGCCAATAATTTACTGGTGATATTCTCACAACCTAAACCAACCACAATAACCCCATAAATGTTTGGATTTATTCCTAAACCAGATAAAGTTCGAACTGTATAATTAAAGTCTGGACCAAATTGACCGCAACCTAGCGGATGGGTTATAGCAACCGCATTTTCAATTTGGTTCGCAATTTGTCGTGTGACGTGATTAACGCATACTACTGAAGATATAACAGCTACTTTGTTTCGAATGCCTACTTTTCCTTTAGGTCTTGGGTATCCAAAGAATTCTTCGGTTATTTTTTAGCCACCTCCAAATAGTAACTTTTTAGATTGTGTGTGTGAATCCAATCACCCATTTTTATATCTTGAGTAGTTATACCAATAATTTGACCATATTTTTTTATTAATTCTCCTTTATTAATATCTTTCAGTGAGAATTTATGCCCCATCGGAATATTTTGATTTATTCTTATGAAAATTTCGTTTGATCTTAATTCGGTGTCTTTAGAAAGATCTATTAAAGCTGTAGCGCAATTATCATCCAAATGCATAATAATGAATTTATTATTTAAATCAGACATTTCAGATTAATAATTTTCAAATTCTGTTATATAATGTTTTTAAACTTTCTTAGCATTTATTATATTCAATAATTGTTTATGAATTTATTACATGATTTTAAAAAGAGTTAATAAGAATGCCAAATGGTTATATGGGAAAAATTTTATGGGTAAATCTTACTGATGGGACTTTTAAAGATGAAGAACTACCAGAAGAAATTTATCGTCAATATTTAGGAGGATATGGTTTAGCAGCCAAGCTCATTTATGAAAATGTACCTCCAAAAACAGATGCTCTCAGTCCAGAATCCGTATTTGGATTTTTTCCCGGACTATTAACTGGAACAGTAGCTCCTTTAACGGGACGTTTCATGGTTGCTGGTAAATCACCATTGACGGGAACTTGGGGGGACTCTAACTGTGGGGGATATTTTGGGCCAGAAATTAAGAAATGTGGGTATGATGCAATTTTAATTAAAGGTATGGCTAACAGTCCAATATACATAACAATTTTGGAAGATAATAAGCAAATTTTAGATGCTTCAGATTTATGGGGTTTAGATGTTGTGCAAACCGAAGATAAACTAAAAGAAAAGCATGGAAGCGTTCAAATTGCTAGTATTGGTAAGGCAGGAGAAAATTTAAGTTTAATATCTGGAATTGTTAATGATAAAGCTAGGGTTATAGGGAGATCTGGATTTGGAGCTATTATGGGTTCCAAGAAGCTTAAAGCAATTGTTCTTAAGGGAGGAAAAAAAGTTACTGTCTCCAATAAAGATGCTCTTATTCAACACACAAAAGAATACAATGATGGAATTAATACTTCTACTGCAGCTGGAATTTTAGGGTATAAAACATTAGGAACTACAATGGGAAATGAAATTTTATTTAAAATAGGAGATACTCCTTGCAAAAATTGGGGAGGTACTAAAGATGATTTTCCAGATGATAAATTGACTAAAATTTCTGGTAATGAAATTGATAAATATAAAGAAAAATCCTACGGATGCTTCTCATGCCCAGTGCAGTGTGGTGCGATTATGAAAGTTCCGGAAGTGGATTTAGAAGAGACTCATCGTCCTGAATATGAAACTTGTGCCAGCTTTGGGCACCTACTGCTTAACGACGATCTAATGTCAATTTTTAAAGCTAACGACATGTGTAATCGAGCTGGAATTGATACTATATCTGCTGGGGCGACAATTGCATTTGCAATCGAATGTTACGAAAATAATTTAATTTCTAAGGATGATACTGACGGACTTGAATTGAGTTGGGGAAATTCAGAATCTATAATTACGCTATTAAAAAAAATGATAAATCGGGAAGGAATTGGTGATTTACTGGCAGATGGTTCTAAAAAAGCAGCAGAAAAATTAGGGAGAGGATCGGAATACGCCATGCACTCCTTAGGTCAAGAATTAGGTATGCATTCACCAAAATATTATAAAAACATGGGAACTACTTTCGCTTACGATCCTACACCAGGTAGACATACCACAGCAAGTTTGGATTTTTGGGTAATGGGACCAATAATCAAACCAAATGGTTTATTTGAAGGATTAACATTACCAAGAAAATTTAAGCGTCCTGGCGATGATAGAAGTGAAGCTGAAAAGCTTTTTACTGCTATAATGCAATATACTAATAGTCTTGGACTATGTGAATTTGCATATGTTTTTCAGAAATATCCTTTATTAGAATTAGTTAAAGCAGTTGTTGGATGGGATTTAGACATCGCCGAAGCGATTAAAATAGGTCTGAGAATTCAAACTTTGAGACAAGCATTCACACTACGAGAAGGTATAGATATCATTAAGAATAAATTACCTGAAAGAATTGTAACTGTAGATTATTTAGAGGATTACAAAGGATATTGTGAAAAAATGGGTTGGAATCCTGAAACTGGTTATCCTCTCAAAGAAACATTAACAGATCTCAATTTAGATTTTGTCATTAAGGATTTATTTTAATTTAATTTCAATTTTTTTTCTTTTCTTAAGATCTTAAAGATTACTCAAGAAAATTTTTTACCGTAACCTCTATAGGTTTTATAGGTATCTATAATTTTACCATTCCTATAAATTAATACTTCGTTAAAATGTTCTAAAGGCTCCCCTGCTTTACCGAATCTACAGAATATCGGGTCTCCAAGAACTATATCTAATTGCTTCGGGTTGAAAGTAAAGGGCGTTTGCACTTCTCCGAATTCTTCGTCTTTAGATGTTTTTAAATTCTTCGGGATAACAGGAATTGGCAATGCTCTTACGCTTCCAGAGCTTACATACCCTCCTGAAAAAGCAGTTGCAATATTTTCTTTTGGTTTTCGAACAATTTGAATAACGAAAAAAAGAGATGGTAAAAACTCGTTCAAAGAATTAATTGTATCGAAAATATGTGATTTAAAAAGCAAAGACCCTATACCAATTTCTGTTATAGAGGCTTCAGCCGCGGTTTCTTGAAAACATCCCGATCCCCCACCGTTAACAAGTTTGGGTTGGAACCCGGCGTTTATAAGGGCGTCTACAAAGTTTTGGCGCCAAATATTTATGTGTTT
>JAUWHC010000143.1 GCA_030606095.1 Promethearchaeota archaeon
AATTAAAAGGAAAAAGAAAGTTTACCTAAAACATCTCTTCTTTAGTAAATAGCAAACTGAAGCAACCGTAGAATACGCCGTTTACAGCTCCGCACATCAAAAAGGAGATTAATGCTACGCTAGGATCTGCTATAGGGATACCATAATACAATAAGGTTGCAGGATTTATGAAGGCTAATATTCCCAAAGCTACAGCACTTATCATAGCCGTAATCATCCACCCACCAAAACTACCTCCTTTATTCTCTCCAGTTCGTCCTGCGATTAAAGATGCGACAAATGGAGAAATAATGAATCCAATGCTTTGAATTAGCGAAGAACCAATCGTTCCCGAGGAAATTTGAAGATAAATAGAACTAAAAACAGACCCCGGCATATTAATCATGGGTCCGAAAAAAATTAGCAATATGATTAATGGATTGCTGCTAATATCGCCAAAAAGAAGGTTTAAATTACCACTTATAGTTTTAGTTATTATTACAAACAGAAAATTTAGACCTATTAACGCAAGCAAACTAAATCCTAGAGCTTTACCTAATCCCATATTTGTCAGACTCTTTTTTTCAAATTTTAATTAATTTACTTCTCTTATGTATAAAATAGATTGTAATAGCTATTTAAATTTATTTAACTTAAAACATATATGTTTTTAAACATAAAAAATAATCGTGACAAAGGCTTTCAATCAATAAATTTCAATAATACATTAATACTTATAAAAACAAGGTTATGAGAGCGAATCAAAAAAAGTTTCCAATAGGTAAGCTAAAACACAAGTTTCTAAACAAGATGCTAAAGAATTTTGTTTCTAATACTCATTTAAAAGATGACAGAGTTATTATGGGCTCTAGCATTGGAGAGGATGCTGCTGTTATTGATATGGGCGATAATTACTTAGTTGCTAAAACCGACCCAATTACTTTTGCTACTGACGCTATAGGATTCTACGCCGTAAATGTCAATGTAAACGATATTGTGTGCACTGGAGCTACTCCTAAATGGTTTCAATCAACAATCTTACTACCTCAGAAACTTACAAATGAAGATTTAATTGAAAACATTTTCAAAAACATTCATGATACCTGCAAATCTTTAGGGATTTCTGTAATAGGCGGTCATACTGAAATTACTTCAGACCTTACCAGGCCAATTATAGTAGGTTCTCTCCTTGGCGAAGTTGAGAAGGATAAATTGGTTTTGACATCTGGAGCAAAAGTAGGAGACTCAATAATACTAACCAAGGGGATTTTTATCGAAGGCACATCCATTATAGCACGAGAAAAAGAGAATATATTAAAGGATAAAGGGTACAGCGTCGAATTTATTGAAAAATGTAAAGATTACCTATATAATCCTGGCATCAGCGTCTTCAAAGAAGCCTTATTATCTAACGATAATTTTAAAATTAATTCTATGCACGACCCTACGGAGGGCGGTTTATTTTGCGGCATAGCAGAAATGGCAATTGCCTCAAATTTAGGGGTTTTAATCGAAAAAAACAAAATAAATATTTTACCAGAACCAACGGAATTAAGTAAAATTTTTGATTTAAATCCATATAATACAATTTCTTCTGGTTCTCTTTTAATTTCAATTAAAGAAGAATTTGCTGCAGATTTAATTGACTTATTGACGAAAAATGGCATCTATTCTGAAATGATTGGTAATTTTACTTCGAAAAAAGAAAAATATTTAGTAATAGCCGATAACAATAAAAAGACGCCAATGTTGTATACAGAAACAGACGAAATCACAAAATTGTTTAATTTTTATTAGATTAAAATTTTATTTTAAAAATAAATTCGCTACTATTCGATTAGCCAAGATTTTTATTTTCGAATTTTCATTATAATTTTATATTTAAGGGTTGTTTACTAAATACATTCGATTATATTATTAAATTAATATTTGATTTAAAGTGGTTAAAGAATTACTAATAAAGAATTAAGTACCATTCTGAAATCCATAGGAGAAAAAGCGAAAGGGAAAGAATTAACTCTTAAGATAAATTCCCATGTCTTTTTTGATATTTTAAGAAGTAAAGGAGCTTTATTTAGTGATTTTAAAGAAGGGATTAGAAAAGAATGGGAACAGTTCAAATTAAAAAATCAAAAAAGAATAATTCAAAAAACTTATAGTACATTTTTTTTTCAATATTTTCAAAAATATTTAAAATTTTATTTACAAAACTTTTGTGGATTTGATACGAATTCCTTAAAATTAATTGCTAAGGAGAAGATTTCTGACGATAACTTATTTTTAGAGTATTCATATTACTTATCCTCCGAAGAGATGGAATCTTTTAACGAATTTGCTGAAAGCTTTAAAGAAAGCTTTAAAGACACTTCAGATGGGATTACCTCCCCGTTCGGTTATTTATATTTAGTGGTCTCAATATTAGGAGTAATATTGAGAAAGTTAACTCAAGAAAGATTTTATATTGTTTTAGACGCAGCTGTTATAAAAAACGGCGATAATAACAATACTCTAAATTGTTTGATCGTTATTAAGAATAGCCAAGATGAATTGTTTGATAATTACTATTCTATGTATCTTTACTACTTTCTGAAATACTTTAAAAATGTTCCAGAAGCGTATTCAGACAAACTATTAAAAGGTAGGGATAGGGTATATGAAATTGCTTTAGAAGAATACTCTTCTGCTAAAGAAAAACTCGTAGATTTATTATATTATTTCTATAAGAAATGTAACATGCTTCAAAATTTTTCACCTTTATTAGATTTTTTAAATTTCGTAAATTCAAGAGTGGAAGACTCAATATTTCCTAAATTAGATATAATAAGAAAAGAGTTCCTACAGAATTTTGACTATACAAATGAGAAAAAGAATTCTTTTATTAGAATTTTCGATTACATTGACAAGAAAGCGACGCTATATGCCACATTTCAAGCTAATAATTTACCGTCTCAAAAGTCTCAGTTGAATTTATTTTTATTGCATATGAAATATTACTTTGGTAGTGGAAGTTTAGAAGCTTTGGAAGTAAGCGATTTATTATTTTTTCCAGGAGAGTTTAGGAATAGATTAAATAAACTTAATAAGACATTGGATAACGTAATTAATGCTAAAAATATTAAAGAGATCCAAGATTTTATGGACATTTTTTCAATTTTAACAAATGTAGAACATCCAAATGTATTTTTTGAAAAAATCTTTAATAAAAATATTTCACAGATTAATTACGACTTTTTAAGGACATTCTTGTGTAGCTTGAATATAAGTATTACTCGTTTAATCGGCCGAGAAAACAAGGTTTTATCTGAAACCCCAAATAACGAGCCTTTAACTTTTAAACTAGTTGTAGATCATATCTGTCGAATGCTCTACACTTTAATCGATAAAATATTTATTAGAAAAATTCCTGATCAAGCATCCAAAAATTTTATAGACCCGAGAAGTAGATATGTGGGCAAAAACATTGCTTTGAGAGTACTAGAATTATTTATTTTTAGTGATTTAAATGTATCAGATGATGTTTGGCCAGACTACATTATTAGCATAAATAAGGATGCTCTATTAAAGGATTTAGAAGATTATAAAGTAGTCATCCCGGAAAAATTCTTTTATCGATATGAAGACATAGTTAGGTTTACTG
Source organism: Promethearchaeota archaeon (assembly GCA_030606095.1). GTDB lineage: Archaea > Asgardarchaeota > Lokiarchaeia > Sigyniarchaeales > SOKP01 > SOKP01. The sequence goes on from JAUWHC010000143.1 coordinate 3,617, forward strand.
TTACATATAACTTTCAATCATCAAAAAATCAAATCATTTTTGAAGAATGGCTAATCAACGAGATTATTATTCCATTGAACAACTTCATTTTAAATATTCGCAAGTCAATAAAAGATCTCACTAATAAAACAGAGATTTCCGAAAAATTAAAAGAATTTTTTGTTAAAAGTAGCAAAGATGATGAAATCATTCAAGATATTGAATTTGTGTGCCGGCAACTCGCAATCTTTTGGGAAAAAACCAAGTAAAAAGTTATAGCCTTAAATTTAATTATTTAATTTCAAATATTTTTAAAAATCTCTCGAAATTTTCTTCTATATCAACAATTGGCAACTTTATTTCACTTTTTTGACTAAGTTTACTTGTTGTAATTAGACCAGAGATTGCTTTAACATTTTCGTTTAACTGGGTTTTTATCTCGCTTAATTCTTTTACGCATAAAATCGTTGGATAAGACAAATTCCTGAATCCTTCGGTAAAGATTATTTCAAATTTAAATGGACCTTTTACAATCCATCTTATTAGCTCTTCAATTTTGATTTTCTTTTTAAAAATTATCGCATTTTCGTTAAATTTGTTTTTTATAATTGATAAAACTGCTCCTGCTTCAGTAAATTTATACGAATCTTTTCCTTCTTCGTCGATTTGATGTTGATGAATATTTTTTATTACCACCACTTCAAAATTTAGTTCGGTCTTTAATCTCCTTATCGCTTTTTGTATAAAGTGAGTTTTACCAGACCCGGAATATCCAATAATACTAATAATTATCATTCAGAATCACAGATTCTTAAAATATATAAAAATACTCAAGATTTAATTATATTAAATCTTGAATTTAATTAAGAATTAACATTACTTTATGACTGAAGAAGAAGTTTTATGCAATTATGACTAAGAAAAACGAAATAATTGTGTTCGATGCTAATTTCTTTATCTGCATGAATTCTATCAGAGCCAGAGATTTTCTTGAAAATCTAAGTCGAGTGGGTTCAGATTTGGGTTTTGATTATTACATTAGCATGATTGTTTTTAACGAAATTAAAGCATCTCACACTTTCAAGGAAAAATTTCAGAAATTAATAAAAATCGAAGAAATTGAGAATTTGGAAATTGAAACTATAAAAAACAACTTAAGTAAACAAGGTATTCGTTTTCCTGCTCAAGACCCAGATTTGTCTTTGTTATCCTTGTCGCAGAAATTATTAAATAGTAATGATGAACTTTCTATTAGCTTAGTTTCTGATGACTTTAAACTCGTAAAAAACGCAAATTTATATTTTCGTGGGAAGATCAATATTTTATCTCTTTCAAGTTTTTTGCTAAAAATACACAGAACGATCTCCAATAAGCAGTTGCGGTATTATTTCAAAAGTATTTGGAAAAAATCATTGAATTATACTCTTTCGTATATGATTGAGCGCTCTAAAATTTATCCTGCTGAGGAAAAAATAACATGGTTAATTGAAAAGGCGATCAGCGTAACACAAGAATCTATAGTTCAAAAGGAACCTGTTAAATTTGAGATAGGAGCGAATAAATACGAAAAAGAAATCACTATCTGTGAAAAATATATTGAAAGCCAAAAATTAGCTAATAGCGAAGAAAAACTTGTATCTGAAATAATTAATTTCCTTGAAAATTTAAAAATATCTCGCGAATACGTTAAACAAGCAAGAAAAGCCATCGTGAAGCACGATTCGAAAGATGCTGTAAAATTTTTAAAGAAAGGCAACGGTTTCCTAATTTCATTATTACAAATCGCATTAGGCCAACTGAAAAATTTAAAAGACTATGAAATTATTGAGCAATTAATTTGTAGTGAAATTTCAAAGATGGAATTTTTACGAGCTTTTCTTCTAGTTTCTTTGGGTAGAGTAAATACGGCTATTGATTCTTTAGAAAGAGCAGCATTGTTTTCTACGATTATACATAATCATCAAACCTGTTTAACGTTAAACTATGTAAAGGCATTAATACTTTTATTTCATGGGCTTTATAACAACGCAATAATGGCATATAATTTTACTGAAGAGCTCGCAGATATCTACAACGACGAAAAACTTAAGCTTAAATGTGCGATTGGGAAGTCAATAGCTCTTTATATCCAAGGCGATGATACCGCGACAGCTATGGCTATTATGGAAGAAATTTCTTCCATAAATATGGAGGAAAACTTTTTAGATGCAATAATTGTTTTTAGTGAGCTCGGAGATTATTTTTTAGCTTTAGGTCATTCGCAATTGGCAGCAAACCTTTACAACGAAGCATTAGAAATTAGTATCGATTATAAACTTAAAATTAGAAGCGATATTCTAATAGAAAAATTAAAACGGGCATATATCGCGACCGTTCTCAACGGTTATTCTACCGAAGATATTATGATCGATAAATTAGATGTTTTACTTAATAAAGCTTATTCGGTTAAAGATGTAGAGAAATATAACGAGCAAATCAAAAAAATTGCTAGCTTTAACATATTGTTTTACACGCCATTCCCTTACATCTCAGGGAAGAAAAAAATAATTCCTTACATTAAACTTCCTAAAGAACTGCAAGAAGATTATTTAGAAGTCGTACATTTTGAAAAATTTAAAAATAAGAAAGGAGGAGTAGACCGCTATCTTTTCATAGTATCCCATTACGAGCTAGGATTATTTGGTATTATCGTAAAAACTGATGATACTGTGATTGGTATAGCTGAAAATTACACGTTAAAATTTAAACCGACATCTAAAGTGAAGATATATAAACCTAGCGAAGAATTGAGGGACACTTATTTAATCCGGGCTATTATTGAAGTTGTATCCAAAAATGAGATTGAAATTATCTATTCGTTGCCGTCTTTCTTTAAAACGTTAAACTTGTGAATTATCCTTTCCTTAAATTTTTTTCTCTTTGGCTAATCTGATGGCTGTGGACCGCACAGGATATACAATAGTACTTTTTTTTGCTAGGAGTTTGAATAATCGTTCCTGTTTTTTTTAGTTCAGCATACATTCTTCCATCAACTAAAGGGACTCTTCTAGTCACTGCTTTGGCTTTACTTCTCGGTACAAATCTCCCACACTTTGAGCACTGAACTTGACTGTAGTGTCCTTTTCTTGATCCCGATTTGCCACCGCTCTTTCTTTTTTTTGGCAATTTTCAGT
>JAUWHC010000106.1 GCA_030606095.1 Promethearchaeota archaeon
ATATCGTTATTTCTCAAATTCTTTCGCCTTAATAATAGGGATCAGAACTAGCAACATTAAGAAAGCTGCGACGACGAAAACTATAGGCGGTGGAATAAAACCAGCTATTCCTTCAATTATTATAGGTATGCCGTATGTTTCAGAGATCACGCCACCTATTAGCGGTCCAATCGTCATTCCAATTAAGACATTAAATAAAATGAAATAACCGGAAAACTGTCCTCTCTTATCCTCTGGTAATAAGTCTCTTACCCAAGTTTTTGAAGCTATATCCCAAGTGACCATTGCAAATACCCAAATTGCTGCTGTTATGGCAATGAATACAATGAGTTCAGAAAACGCAAAAAGAAACAAGGATACAGACTCTAGAAAGACTGCTCCTATAGCTATTTTTTTCCTGCCAAACTTATCAACTAATTTTCCCACTGGATAGGCTGCGATTATCGAAATCAATAATGCTACGAAGATTAATATTGATGCCAAAAAAATTGGAATGAGCAAAAAATGTTCAAGATAGATTAAAACGAATGGAAAGAAGACATTAAACGCAATACCCCACAACGCCGAACCAAGTAATATAAGGAAAATATTCTTGTTATTGGTAATTGCAGTTCGATTAAAAGTACTTTTAATAGTTTCCCAATAGCTTAAGGTTGATGGCCTTAAATCTTCGGGCTCAGGAGCAAACAACGCACCAGGGATTCCAATTAATGCTACTAATGCACCTACAATATAGAAAAACATATAATATCCCACTGCTTCAATTATGAATCCTGCAAATCCATAAATTATTAATGTAGCAATAAGGAACATAATTTCCATTAGGGATGTGATTTTTCCTCGATTTTGAGTATTAGTTACATCGGTAACATACGCGTTTAATGCAGCATCGTTAGCCATAGCACCAAAGAATGTCATAATGCTGTCAAAAAGTATTGCGATCGTAACAGCAAGTATAACTGGTCGAAATAAACCTGCTAACGGAAACACAGCAGTTGTAAATGCCCACAACGAGTAGCCGATTAACATAAAAATTCTTCTTTTTCCCTTTACATCACTTAAAGCTCCCATAAAAATAGCTGTTACCGTGGAAACAACCGCGGTTATGGCAACTAATAAAGAAACATACATAGGCACGGGAGCGATTTCGTTATACAAGAAAAGATTAAAATATTGGTTTTCTACGGCCCAAGCAAGTTGACCTGCAAAACTTAGAAGGATAATTGACCATTTTATCTTTGTAGATAATTTTTCATCTTTAGACATAAAAATCCTCTGATTTATTAATTTTTCAGAAAAAATTACATTATTATTTTATATTTAAAACATTGATTGTAAAAAAACTCTTTTATTAATAATTTCCAAACTCGTTAGCAGCAGCAAATATAGCTACAATATTCTGAGGAGGAACTTCGGCAGTTATATTTTGGATGTTTGAAGCAATAAAACCTCCATCAGGTTTCAATCATTCGAAATTTCTTTGTACATCATCCCTGATTTGTTTAATCGTTCCAAAGGGTAATGTATTTTGAGTGTTGAGATATTAATATTAGATTTTCAATATTTTAAAATAACCTTGAATTCTTAATTATTAAATATTTAAATCTTAAATGATATTATCTTAAACATGGCAAAAGAGAAAATGCTTCCTAATATTATTTTTTTTGTAGCAGATGAAATGCGTGGAGATTGCGTTTCTTTTAATGGTAGAAGAAATCCCGTTATTAAAACGCCAAATATTGATAAACTTGCTAAAGACGGCGCTGCCTTTACAAATTGTTTTACTGTTAATCCCGTTTGCGGACCTTCTAGATGTTGTACTTTTACGGGTCAATATGTGCACTCGAATGGGCATAGAAGTCTTTACCAATTACTACAACCACATGAGGAAAATTTATTCAAATTCTTAACAGTTAAGGGATATGAAGTTGTTTGGTTAGGAAGAAACGATCTTTTTAGTAAAGATGTTATTAAACAAAGCGTAACGAAAAGGTTAAGAACGAAAACTGGTGCTTGGAAAACTAATCCCTATCCTCTAGATCATCCTATGAGAAAATCTTTTTATTACGGTGAGAGAACATTTGAGGAATCAAAAGATATTGATTATCACATTATTCAAAAGGCAATTAATTATTTAAATTCTGATCATAAGAATCCTTTTTGTCTATACATAGCTTTAAACTTCCCTCATCCTCCTTACACGGTTGAGGAGCCTTACTTTTCTATGTACGATCGAGAATTAGTACCAGCACCAGTACCACCTAAATTGAACGATAAGCCAGAATTTATGCGTTTAATTCGTGAAAAGTACGGTTTGAACAATTTAGATAAAGATGATTTTAAAGAAATTATCGCTACATATTATGGAATGGTTTCCCGCGTAGATTACCAATTTGGGCAAATAATTGATAAATTAAAAGATATCGGAGCTTATGAAAACAGCGCAATATTCTTCTTTGCTGATCACGGAGATTATACGGGAGATTATGGATTAACAGAAAAATGGCCTAACGCGTTCCAAGATTGTCTTATCAATGTTCCGTTAATTACAAAAATACCTGGTATCGAATCAAAAGGAATTCTATACGATCAATTAGTACAAACTATCGATCTTTTTCCTACAGTATTGAATATTGCTCAAATTGAAACTCAATATACTCACTTTGGCAAGAATTTAATTCCTTTTCTAGAAGGAAGTTTATTGAAACTAAGAGACGCTGTTTTTGCTGAAGGAGGATATAACCCTCGCGAACCTCAATGTTTTGAACCGGTTGTTAAAAATCCTGAAATGCTGGGCATTGGTATTTATTACGATAAAACTAATATACCTCAAGAAAATCCATCAACCGTAGCTCGATCTGCTATGATCAGGACCAAAACATGGAAGCTCGTTATTCGAGATAGTGGGAGGGAAGAACTTTACGATTTAATGTACGATCCAAATGAAGCTAGTAATTTAATAGATATATACGCTTACGACAAAATCAAAGCCGACCTTAAAGAGAAACTTTTAAGGTGGTATTTAAGAACTAGCGATAATGCTAATTGGAAATGTGAAAGAAACATCTAATTAATTAGTTTAATAAGGATTTTACAAAAATCTTATTTTTAAAATTTTTAAAGCTTTTAAAGTTTTTAAAGGTCAAAATCTAATAGATAAGTAATATAATTTTTGATTCGTAGTGAATTTTAAAATGAATAATAAAGATGAAAATATAGAAGTTGTATTTATAGGAAAACCACAGTGGGAAGCTGGATGGCCTTATTTGGGATATGACAATAACAAAACGATTAATTCTATTAGGAAACATCTAAACGAGAAATTTAGTAAAATTGAGTTTAACTATAGTAAGATAATTACAACATACGATAACGAGTTAGTTAACCGGATTAAAATGGATATCAAAGAGGCTGACGGGGTTATTATTTTTACGATAGGGCATTATGGAGATCCTGGGATTGTTCAAGCTGGTATTGAATTTATTGAGAGCAAAAAGCCTGTAATATTAGCCAATTATATTTATGCTGGAGACCATACATTCACTAAAATATTCTCAAGTGTTAAAGACAAGAATTATCAGCTATCTATTTTGTCTTCAAAAAATTTAGAAGATTTTGACAAGGTATTTGAGAATATGTTTAATCTCGTGCGTTTAAGAGGAAAAAGGGTCTTGGTTTACGCCAAGGACGCCATCAAAATGAACTGGGATGTCATATTAGGGCTGTTTAATCCCGAACGAATGCGAATAGCGAAAAATCATCCAGAGTTTTTGGATCAAATAGGTAAAATGAGTAGTGATGAGGAATTTGAATTTTATACCGATACAATTGGTTTTGATCAAGCACACCAGTGGAGAAAGGATGAAACGCTCTATAAAGATATTTTAAAAAATATATTCGATATAGAAATGATTAGAGGAGATCCAGAGGAGATTCTCAAATATTATAATGAGGTTGACACGAACCAAGCAAAAGAGATCGCTCAAAAATGGATTAAAAACGCTACGATTGTAGAACCCACGGATAAAACCATTTTAAATTCCGCAAAACTATATCTAGCTTTTAAGAATATCTTGAAAGATAAAGACATTGACATTTTTACTCCCGATTGTGGCACATTCTTATTGTGCGGCGCGTTACCCGCTTATCCTTGCATGGCTTTTTTCGAATTAAGTAACGAAGGAAAATACGGCATATGTGAGTCTGATATGGATTCGACCATAAGCTTTCTTTTTGGATTGTACTTAACGGGTAGACCAGGATATGTATCCAACCACACTTTTGATATTAAAAAAAATCAAATCACGTATATGCATTGTGTAGCTCCATGTAATTTGCAAGGACCAGAGGGTCCACACGCGCCTTATGATATCGTATACCATGGTGAGACTCATTTTTTAGGTGCCTCGCCTCGCGTTAAATTTCCAATAGGGGAACCAGTAACGACTATTAAAATCAGCGTTTTTGAAAAAAAAATCTCAATCCGTACGGGAAAAATAATAGATAACATAGTGGATGAAAAAGGTTGCGTTTCTAAAATGCTAGTAGAAAGCGATGTTGGAAAGATCATGGAAAACTATGATTGGGACGCATTTGGATGGCATAGGGTAACTTTCATAGGCGATTGGAAGGAGGATTTCATAAACGGAGCAAAAATTTTAGGTTTAAAAGTCATCGAAGATGACAAATAAATATCAAAAATAAAAACATTAAAATAGATTCTCAACAAAATTGTATATCATTAATTAATAATAACTAAAAAGTGATAAAATTTGAGAGAAAAAGATAGAATTCATTCTTTTTCAGGTCATTTTCTTTATTCGTTAGCTGCTATTCCAAGCGCATTACATTACAATATGATCCAATCATTTTTAATATTTTTTTATACTATCATAGCTGGGTTATCGCTTGGATCAGCCGGTTTGCTTTTGCTATTATATGGTATTTGGAACGCCGTTAACGATCTACTAATGGGGTATTACATGGATAAATGGAAATTCGAGAAATGGGGTCGACGCATCCCTTATTGTAATTGGAATAGTTCCATTTACTATTGGTTTTATGTTTTTATGGTGGGTTCCGTGGACAGACCAAATCCCCCTCTGGCGGAAATAGGATTAAAAGCATTAGTATCGTTAGTTCCAGTTATAGGTGGTTTACTTGCTTTGTTAGTTTAAGTTTTTCCCACTTAACTACGATAAATTCATGGAGCAACAAAAGAAATTGATCGAACTTCACGAAGAACGTTTGACTAAATTAAAGAATTTATAAAAAGTTTAAAAATTTTTTATTTTTATTTTTGAAGTTCAATCTCTTTAGAGTAACTTTAGATAATGGACATCAAGCATGGTCGAGTCCAATATATTTCATTAATTAAAAAACTTACTTATATCAATCTTGAGCAAATTCATTTTTAATAAGATCACTCCAAGACCAAATAGAAACATTTTTGGTTTCTGGAATAATTTTTAAAATTTTACTCAATTCAATATCCTCTGTCAAGAATATTCCTTTTAATGCTGCAGCACTGGCAGCAATTAAGCAATCCATAAAATCAGTATGGCCAGCATGTTTTATGTTAGCTGCAATCCTAATTGCTTCAGGATTTAGTAGCGGGTTGAAGATTTGTATCGCACTGGAGGAAAGTATTGAAGGTATTGCTATGGCGTAACGATTAAGTACATCAACATCTTTACTCTTTCGATATTCCCCATTTAATTTAAACAAAGCCTCCATTAAGCATGTTGAGGGTAAATATAAATTTAATCCTTTTAATCCATTCGACCAGAGTTCTTTAGAGAATTTTTTAAAATTAGTTAGTTCTATTATTTTAATACCGAATAATGGTAAAATATAGGTTGTATCCATTATTAAAGGTTTAATGTTCTTCATTTGTCAATTTCTCTTGTATTTTCATTTCTTCTTCAATATCCTTTTCTACGCTTTCAGCTGTTCCTCGCGAAATGATTGGCATTTCTAGAAGTTCTTCGATAGTGAAAATTTTATTTATTATCAGTCGCCCAGGTTGAGCCTCAATCAATACATTATCTCCTGGTCGGATACCGGAAATTTCTCTCAAGGGTTTTTTTGGAAGAATCTCCCCTTTTTTACCGACTTTTACTTTCTCTTCAATTATCATATAAATAAAATGGTTGTCAGAATATTTAAGTTTTTTCGGAATATTCTTCAATGTGATACCTAAGATACTAAAGTAAGTAAAAAAATCGAGTTTTGGTATGATACATTTGGAGATTTTTATTTTTAAGGTTCGATCTCTTTAGGTTCTTCTCTAGGTAATCTATCGTCAACTACCGGAAAAGATTTGAATTTTTGATGTGGTTCTGTTTGATACCAGTAAGCTGTTGAAGACCAATCGTCTGATCTTTGGTTCGCATGACCGTGTTCTATCTTTACTTTAATATTTTTGTGAAAATATATCGGATCCTCTATATGGTATCGATAATATGATATTTTTCCGCTCCAATTTTTCCCTCCCGGCAATGGAATTCCAAAATAGGGTGAGCAATAGTATTGAGTTGGGCACCATGATGTGCAAAAATAGTCTTCAGTGCCAGTTCCGTAAAGAATAATTTCACCGTCATCGATCTCTATGTAATCGTCTCCTTCTCCAGGCCAATTGTGCTTTTCAGTTTCATACAAATTATGAATATCTAAATGAAATCCTACGAAATGGCCTTCACCTTCAGCGTCCATAACAAAATAATCTTTCTCGTGTGTTGGATTCTTTTTAAAATTGAATTCCACTTTCTTCTTTTTATAATCACTCCCTTCACATGGATTTACGCGATTCCAAAAAACGTGAAATCTACCATAAGTAGAGTCTAACGCGGCATATTCTTCGTAATCAACATAAAAATAAACTACCAAGGCGGTATCACTTTCATTTTCAATTTCTATTCGAGCTCGTTTTGAAAATGGCATTGGGAAAAAACAATTAAATCCTTTTCCGTCCTCGGGCCCCATAGAAAGCGGTAGACTCCAAAAATTTGCGGTTAGTGCGTGCCCCACCCCAAAAAAGTCTCCTATTGGGCACTCTACTGAAGGGTGCTCTTCGTTATCCCACCACATTCTAATAACTGTTTTTCTCAAGTAATAAGGATCTCCCGAGGCAATCGTCATCCAGATGTGTTTTATCATTCCAGCGCCTTCTATGTTACAAATTCCCCTTATTTCGTTGCCCTTAAATGTAAAGAAATCAGCATTTGCCCCTGTTTTATCGTAACTAGAAATTCTTTTTCTCTTTACATCTTTCCTAATCTGGGCTAAATTTGATAAAGAATTAAATCCAAACTCCATCATTATCCCTTTTTTCCAAATTAATAACTAAGATTATGTAAATATGAATATTAAAAGCTTAAAATATTGCGAAAATTAACTTTAAATTTTTTTCTTAATTTCTAAAATAAATGGGGATTAAAACTGAGAATAATTTGAAGCGTTTAAAGAGCAATTTTGGAAAGCATGTAAAAATTTTGCTTTTTGTTATCTTAATGGGAGTATTTTTTAGAAATCTAGGAATAAGCGTGGTTAATATTGGGTTACCTTCTTTTATTATAGACCTCTCTGGAACACTTACCGCTTATGGAATCGTAATAGGGATTTTTTCTGTAACGCAAGCAGTGTTTCAATTTCCATTCGCTGCTGCCTCTGATAAGTATGGTAGAAGATTAGTTGTACTTATCGGATTGATTATATACATAATTGGAACTTTTTTATGTTTTATCGCTCA
>JAUWHC010000168.1 GCA_030606095.1 Promethearchaeota archaeon
CATACTGCCCTTTTACTTGATACAGGGTGTGGGCTTTTCCCTATAAAACCAACTGTCGATGAGTTGATAGGAAAAAGAAAACTTCTAGTTTTGAACACTCATTACCATTGGGATCATCCTTTGGGGAATGCAGAATTTGAAGAGGTTTACATTCATGAAAATGAAGTTGAATTTGTCTCAAAACCTTATGATGTTTCCTACTTTAAAGATTCTCCCAATGAAATTGTGAAGATATATGCAGAACAGAATTTTTTAATTCCTCCAGCAAAAATAATTAAGCCATTAAAAGATGGAGATACATTTGATTTAGGAGAAATTGAGGTAAAAGTTTTACATTGTCCAGGACATTCTCCTGGTTCAATATGCTTACTTACAAATACAGATGAACTTTTTACCAGCGATGTAGCTTATTATGGAGATCAATTTTTACCTAAAAGAGAAAAATTTCCTATAGTTCTGAAAACTCTTTCTAAATTAATAGAACTATGTGAAAAGAACAAGAAAATTGAGCTTTATCCCTCACACAGACAATATCCTTGTGATAAAACTCTTTTAACAGATCTTTATGATGGTATTGAAAATATAGAAAACCTGTGGGATACTAAGAAAGTCTTTGATTTTTTTAAAGCGTGGCAGATTGATGACGATAAATTTAGATACTTTATTTCAAGAGAATAAATCATTTAAAATGACATAAATCTCTAACTTTAATAAGAATTATTAAACAAAATTAGGTGTTTATCTTTTGCAGATTAGTCAAATATTTGGTAAAGATTACCCAAATAATAAGAAATCAGTATTTAAGTATGAATCAGATTATTATTATGATATAGAACTCCAATCAATGAACAATAATAATGGTTGGATAATTAATATTCAGAAAAAACAATTTCAATCAATTTTTAAAAAAAATATTAATGAAGTTGTTTTTAAGGAATTTTTAAACGACGCAGAATATTATATTGCTTTAAATGAGGATCGTACCGAAGTAGGTTGGATGTCTATTTCTTACATGAAATGGAATAAAACTGCAAGATTGTGGGATATTGATGTAAATGAGGAATATAGAAGGCAAGGTATAGGTAAAAAATTAATAGAATTTGGATTATCTAAAGCAAAAGAATGGAAATGTAGGGCGCTAGTTTTAGAATGTCAAAGTTCAAATTATCCCGCAATATCCTTTTATTTAAAAAACCAATTCAATTTGACAGGGTTTGATCTAATTGCTTATTCAAATCAAGACATTGAAAAACATGAGGTTAGACTAGAAATGTCAAGAAAGCTTATTTTAAATAATAAAAGATGAAATTATTATTATGATTTTAAGATGTAATCTGATTAAAATATACTCAAGAATTATTATGAACAAAATTACTTGGAAATTTAATAAATAAAAAAAAGGGTGTTTTAGTGTCCGTCTTGGACTCCTAAAACGACTAAGTTTTCAAGACATTTTATACCTCTTATTTCATCAGCTTCTATAAAGATAAAATCATTCTTTTTTAGTTCAAATTCTCCTGCCTTGTTTGTAAATATTCCCGAACCATCTAAAACTAGAAAGAAAACGGCGTAAGGTTCTGGGTGGGGTTCTATTTCCAGTCCTTTTTCTAAACAAATGCGAACAATGTTAAACTTCTTTTTTGATTTAACGATTCTCTTTAAATCCGGCTTTCCTGATAAAAATTCTAAATTCTTTAAAAAATCCGCCATAATTATAACACTCTTGATGCTTTTATATTCTTTTTCATCATCTTCATTTTTTTCTTAGTTTTTCCCGTTTCTGCCAGCCTCTTAGGCATTGTTCTTTTATGTATCAGATAACCTACAATAAATAATACACCAATCCATGTGGTTAACAAGACGACATCAAATTGATATGTAAAGAAATTACTTCCGTCTACGCAAAATCTTAATAAGTCCGTTAGAAAGGTTATTGGAGAAAAAAAGGATAAAAATAATAAATAAGGGGGCAAACTATGAAGAGGAATAAAAATACCGCTCATAAATAGTAAAGGGAACTTAATAAGATTCATAATAAGCATTACATCAGAAGTCTTATCTGTAGGATATGCTGCAGATAATAGCCCCAATAGAGACCCTAAGATTGACATTAGACCAACCCCTAAAAACATTAAAAAGATCGTTGCAATTGAATTAAACACAATTGAAAACAATAGGATAAAGATAATGGTTATTACTGATGTAATTATTAATGTATATAGAGTCGAAGCGATGACTATCCCTAATAAAATTTCGCTTAATGAAATCGGAGAGACTAAAATTCTTTCTAACGATTTTTCACGAGTTTCAATAGGTAAAACAACGGGACTAATTGCTGTTGCTGTGAAAAAAGAAGTCATAGATACAATTCCAATAAATACATGATTTATAGTGATGGCTCTGCCAATAGCCCAAGAAAGCGTCATAAAGAAAGGAAATAACAAGCCAAAAATTAAAACGGGACCTTTGTTTATATAGAGCGAGATGTTTTTCTTACTTAATATCCAAATTCTATTTAAACTATCGTTAATCATTTTTCTAATCCTCCCGTAGAAATTGAATCTTCTTTTATTAGATGGATAAACACTTCTTCTAACGATGTTTCTTTCACTTTAAAATCAGAAATCTCTAAGTTATTTTCTTTAGAATAAGTATATAACTTAGATATATCTTTTAAAACGTCGTGGCTAGATATCGAGTAATAATCGTTTTTTTCCTTAATACTATCGAATGTGTCCGTCAAGGAGGATTTTTGATTGTTTGATAAAATTCCATCAATTTTAAATAGGATTGTAGATGTAGGTTTAAATCGTTCGCGAATATTATCAGGACTTTCGTCAGCAATGATCTTTCCTCTATTCATAATTAAAATTCTATCGCAAATCGTTTGTGCTTCTAGCATGTCGTGAGTAGTAATTAAGATCGTTTTACCCTCTTTTTTCAATTGAAGAATACGGTTTCTCATTATTTTAACGGAAATTGGGTCCAATCCACTTGTAGGTTCGTCTAGAATTAGAATATGTGGTTCATGAAATAACGCTAAACAAAAATTAAGACGCTGCTTAAGCCCTTTTGATAGCGCTTTTGTTTTTGAATGCATTTTATCGATCAAGTCAAATTGTTCTAACAGTTCTTTTGAGCGATTTTCAATCTTTTTCTTCGGAAAACCATATATACCGCCTGAAAACTTAAGATTTTGCAATACAGTAAAATCTGAGAAAGCATTACTAACTTCTGGCACGATTCCAAAGTTTATTTTATATTTATTTAGATTTTTCGTTATATCTTCATTAAAAATTTCAATACTTGCCTTGTCTTCTAATTTAAAAATACCAGTTAATAATCGAATAGTGGTAGTTTTACCAGCACCATTAGGACCAAGAATCCCTACGATTTCTCCTTCAGAAATCTCAAAAGAAACATCGTTTACAGCGATAAGATCCTCAAATCTTTTATAAAGGTTAGAAACTTTAATTGCAATAGACCTCTTTCCCAAATCTAGTTCTTGTCTAATGTTATTCGAATCATTATTTTGAAAAGTCATTTATTTCTCACAAAATATTTATTTATTTCTGATTAGATAGAGTTTATTAAAAGAATTTAATTTAGTCCTTTACACGTAAAGTAGATTAATTTTTTTTTTTAGCCTAAATTAAATTGTGGATTTTATTAGTTTTAATCGCAATTGCTTTAGCAATGGATGCGTTTGCAGTTTTAATCTTTCCATAACTATTATTTATAAATCTTCAATATTATAATAATCAAAATTTTTTAGGTCCAAAAATTTATTTTAAATTGAATGAAAATTTACCATTAAATAGCCAAATAAATTGTGATTTTTACTATGTTTGATAAAGATTATTTAGAAAAAATTAAATTAGAAAAAGAAAAATGGGAAGAAAAAATAAAAGAGTCAAAAGAACGCGATGTCAAATTCGTAACCGATTCCGAGATTCCGATAAAAAAGCTTTACACGCCATTAGATGTAAAAGGAGATTATTTAGATAAAGTTAACTTTCCTGGACAAGAACCTTATACAAGAGGGGTTTATTCGACCATGTATCGTGGAAAATTATGGACTATGAGGCTATTTTCAGGTCACGGAACGCCAGAAGAGACTAATTTAAGATGGAAATACTTATACGAGAACGGTGAAACAGGATTTAGCGCTGCCGTTGACGCTCTTACTTTTAACGGAATTGACCCTACAAATTCCGATGCAGCACCAGAGGTTGGGACATCTGGTGTTCCGCTTTATTGCATTGACAGTCTTTTTGCGCTTACAGAAGACATACCCATAGATAAAATTAGCGTAGCTTTAGTTGTTGAGCCCTTTACGTGTGCTCCTGTGTGTGCAATGTATTTTAACATGGCAAAAATGCGCGGGTATGACCTAAAAGATTTAATGGGTACGACACAAAACGATATATTAACGATGACAGTTGGCTATATCCCTTATAAAAACAGTCCACCAAACCATTTGTTGCGAGTGGCGTGTGATTTTATTGAATGGACAACAGCTCAAAAGAACGTTCCAAAATGGCATCCAATCAATTTCACAGGGTATAACTACCGCGAAGGTGGCATAGACGCGGTTCAAGAATTAGGTTTCGTATTTGCGAGTGCTTGTTCCCATATTGATAATTTACTTGAGCGAGGATGGAAAATTGATGATTTTGTGGGTAGATTGGCCTTTCATTTAGCCGCCCATAAAGATTTTTTTGAAGAGATCGCAAAATATCGAGCAGCTCGGAGAATATGGTATAAATTGATGAAAGACAAATACGAAGTAAAAGATCCAAAAAACCTTGGTTTCCGCTTTCACGTACAAACCGCCGGAAGCTCTTTAACGGCACAATTACCTCTGATTAACATTGTACGAACAGCAATTCAAGGCTTAGAGGCTAACATAGGTGGATGTCAATCGCTCCATACAAATTCTTACGATGAGGCTATTTGTCTACCTTCAGAGGAAGCCGCCTTAGTTGCGTTAAGAACTCAACAAATAATCGCAGATGAAACTAGAATAGCTAACACAATAGATCCATTAGCAGGGAGTTATTACGTGGAGTGGTTAACTGATGAGGTTGAAGAAAGAGTATGGAAATATATGGACAAAATTCAAAAAGTTGGTACCATAGATAAAGCTTTATCTACTGGTTGGCTCTACAAAGAAATGAGAGACGCGTTCCATAAGAGAAGGGTGCGCATTGAAAAAGGGGAAGAAATCATGTTAGGTATCAATAAATATCAAGTTCCATACGACACCGTCACAGATGTCTTTAGAACGTCGCAAAAAGCCATAGATATTGAAGTTGCTCGGATTAACAAGCTAAAAGCACGGAGAGACAACGCCAAGTTAGAGAAGATTTTAGACAAACTAAGAAGTGTCTGCGAAAAAGAAGAAAATGTGATGCCTATAATCATGGAAGCTACAAAAGAAGGGGCAACAGTAGGTGAAATATGTAATATTTACAGAGAAGTATGGGGTATTTGGGAACCCCCATTGGCAATTTAACTGAGGTAAAATGTATGAGTGGTAGAAAAATTAGAGTATTAATGTCTAAACCTGGAATTGACGGTCATTGGAGGGGCGGGATCGTAGTATCAAGAGCTATAAGAGATGCAGGGATGGAACTCATTTTCGGAGGTTTTCAGAATGCAAAACAGATCGTAGAAGCAGCAATTCAGGAGGATGTTGATGTTCTTGGTTTATCTATACACAGCGGGGCTCATTTCGCATATACAAAACAAGTGATTGATCTTTTAAAGGAAAAAGGAGTGCTTAACGACATTCTTGTCTTAGTAGGGGGGGTTATTCCCGCTCAAGATTTTCAAAAATTAAAAGAGATGGGTGTAGCTAACATTTATGGACCAGGATCGATGACAAATGACATTGTTGAGTTTATTAAAACTCATCTCAAAAAATAAAAAAATCATGTTTTATTTTTTTATCTAATTAATAGTTCAAATCTAAAATTTATCTGAGGATGTATCTTATTGACGAATGACGATATTATAGAATCATTAGTTAACAGAATTAAAATGAAAGATAAAATTGCTTTAGCTAGATTGATAACTATTGTTGAAAACGATCCTGAGAAGGCTTCTAAGATTTTCAAGCATTTTGAAAGTATTAAACACGACTCTTATATTATTGGACTTACAGGTTCTCCTGGCGTTGGAAAGAGCACTTTAACTGGGGCTATAGCTCAAAAAATGTTAGATGAAGGAAAAACTATAGGTATTATTTGCGTAGATCCAACGTCTCCTTTTAGTGGAGGTGCTTTTTTAGGGGATAGAGTTAGAATGACTAATATTTGCTTACACCCTAACGTTTTCATGCGTAGCCTTGCATCAAGAGGGTATAAAGGAGGAATTTCAAGAGCAGTTTTTGACATTA
>JAUWHC010000042.1 GCA_030606095.1 Promethearchaeota archaeon
ATACTAAATTTCTCTAAATATTTATACACTTATTTATGAAATAGTCTTATAAAATATATAATGAAAATCATATCTCTTCAAATTAGCGATGACTTGTTAGATAGGTTTGAAAAAGTTCGAAATCAGAGCGGATTTAATTCAAAAAGCGAAGCATTAAGAGATTCAATGATAAAATTCATTGAAAACTATGAAAAATTTGAAAATTTAGAAGGATATCGAATTATGACAATAAATCTTGTTTATCCATTTAAAGAACATATTGCGGATGAAATTTCTGAACTTTATCACAAATTTCACGCCATAATCAAGGCTGTTACCGATTGGAGAATTGCTGAAAAAAAAATTGAAATTGTTTTAGTAGTAGGAGAATTCGGAATTATTAAGGATCTTTACCAAGCGATTGTTAAGATCAAAGACGTAATAAGCTCAATCCACGAAGTTATAATCGATTAGTTATAATTCATATTTAATCAAATCGAAGTGAAAAATCTACAAATTCGGTAGGTTTTTGCGTGAGCACGCTTGTACTTATAATATCGGGCTCGGAAATTAGATAATCAACTATGTTATCTTGCGTAATATTTCCCGAAACTTCAATAGTGACATTTTCACGTAAATCATGCTTTTTTAGTAAGTTAATCGCATCTTGTACGCTATCAGGATTCATATTATCTAACATTATTATATCTGCTCCGTTTTGTACAGCAATTAGAACATCCCCAATTTTTTCCACTTCAATTTCTATTTTTTTTGTGAAACTAACATTGTTTTTCACATTTTTGAGAAGTTCTGCGACATTTCCGTTGTAAATTTTTAAGTGTGTAGACTTTAAAAGCACCATATCATCTAAGTTAAAACGATGCGTATCTCCTTTTCCAAAATCAACAGCTTTTTTTTCAAATAATCGTAAACCAGGAAGTGTTTTTCTAGTACATGCTATTTTAACTATTTTTCCGGATTTTTCAATTATCTTAACAAATTTACGCGTTGTTGAGGTAATTGCGCTCATATGGCTCATAAGATTTAAACCCACTCTTTCGCCTAACAAGATGTCCTTAGTTTTTCCACATAATTCTACTATTACATCTCCATTTTGGATTTGATCGCCATCTTCTTTCTTGGGAGTAACATCAACTTCTAAAACATGAAATAATATCTCGATTTCTTCTATACCCGATAAATACCCGTCACTTTTAGCAATAATCTTAGCGGACGAAATTGAATCCGTAGGGATTGATTTTGAACTAATATCAATAAACATACAATCTTCATGTAAAAATTCTCTTATTTTTTTTTCAATTAAAATGCGATTAAAACTCATTTTTACCAGATTCTTTAAGCAGTATTATTATTATAGATTAAATACTAATTAAAATTATGCATGGCATTGATAAAATATTTATTGAAACTAATGAAATTAGGCTTGAAGCTGAGTTTTTTCAATTTTCGCAGTCGGTTGTTTTGATTTGTCACCCACATCCTCAATTTTTCTGGGTTTGAAACCCTAAAAAGGGAAAATATGGGGGCAATATGCACAACAATGTCGTATCTGGCGTTTTTAATATGTGTGTTCAAAATAAAACTTCATGTTTACGGTTTAATTTCAGGGGAGTAGGAAGTTCAACAGGAAGTCATACTAGTGGAAAGGGCGAGTTAAGCGATGTGGAGGCGTGTATTGATTTTTTAATAAACGAGAAAAATATTGAAAAAATAATAATCTGTGGTTATTCCTACGGCGCCGCTATCGGGTGTTCAGTTGTAAATATTTCAGAGAAAATAATTGGCTATTGTGCGATTTCTTTTCCTTGGGATTTTATGGGCTCAAAATATAAAAAGCTTTCTCAAACTAAAAAACCAAAATTGTTTATTCAAGGTAATCGAGATACTATAGCACTCTATGAAAATTTTGAAAACCATTATAGTTTCTATTTCGAACCAAAAAAGTATAAGATTATTAATGGAGCCGACCATTTTTACTCGGGATTTGAAGAAAATATCGCACAAGAAGTAAGTGAATTCTACAATTCGATTACAAAATAAGATATTATGAGATTTTTAATAAGAAAAGAGAAGTATTAGAAAAACTGATGTTCCTTAAATGGAAGATAACTTTTCTAAATCGGGTGTAGCGTTTTCAACCGCCCAATCGAGGAGTTGTTCGTAATAAGATTCAATTTCGTTAGAATCCGGACTTTTTGATAGAACCGCTAAAATAAATTGCGTTTTTTTATCTGTCATAATTATATTTCGACAAATAATAAAATCTTCTAAATATTTAATCTTTATACTAGAAAGGTTAGATAAATTCATTTCCTCAGAGGCTGATGAAGCTGCATCGCTTAATAATGAGCCCATTGCCGCAACAACCCGTTCATCAATGTCTTCTGATTTTTGCGATGCTAAAACTAGTCCTGCATTTGTAGCAAAAAGAGAAGCCCTAAAATTACCGTTATCATTTAATTCTTTGAGAACTTGGTCAAGTCTACTTACCATAAGAAATATTCACTCATTAAGTGTTATTAAGTAATTGTAAAAAAATTCTCGCTTAACTTTAATATTATAAATATTATGAACAATTTAGTATTAAATTTTACCTTATGCCTTTTTTAAGTTTATTATAAATGTTGATAAAATGTTATCTTCATCAATCTTCAACGTTATTACGCTTGGTCTCGATATAGGTTTTTCAAAACCTCTTTTTGGAATAGGTGCTTTAGGTTTTGTAGGACTTCCCGGATTAATTAATAAAGTATTGTACGGTGTACCTGTTATGAGTGGCTGATGTGTATGTCCAAAAATAAGGATGTGGAGGTTATTTCGCTTAAAAAAGTCTTCTAAATTATCAGGTTTCTTGTGAATTACGCCAATGTTATAATTTTCAACATGGAATTTAATAAATGTATCTAATCCCGTTATTTCATCTAATTCGCTTTTTACACATCTGATTGGAGCGATTTTTTTCAATTCTTCTAAGAAAAAAGATTCACATACATCTCCAGCATGTATGATTTCGTCAACACCTTCGAAGATTTCTTTTAATTGATTAACTAAAGTTTCAACTAGATTAGGTTCATCGTTCTTTGTTATGTGAGTATCTGAAATAATCCCTAATTTTACCATTTTTTTTTTTCGCTATAAGATAATTACTCCAATAATAAAAATAATCAAACCAAATAAAAAATCCATCACTATCCTAAAAATTCTTTCTAAAGAATCCTCTCCAATCTCATTATCTTTTTTGAAATATGAAATAAATTCTTTAAAACCTGTTGATAAACTTTCTTTGATTCGAGAGAATTGCCAAACAAACAAAAATATACTGATAATTAATAATGGAATGTAAACAATGTAGCTCATTAATGAAAAATCGTTACCATGTATAAAATTCCAAATTGAATGGGCTGAAATAATATTATTTACAGCATGAGCAAATATTACGGGAAATATCCAACGTCGTCTTAAAACCAGCATCGCAAGAATAATTCCAACTAAAAATGTCTGAAAAAAAAATATAATAGGAAAAATTATTGGTAATCCGATACTAGGTTTCGTAAAAATGTAACCAAAATGGCCTAAACCAAAAAAAAAGGAAGTCATAATTACGGCAGACATTTTATTAAAGTAATCACTTCCTCTATTAGCTAAAAAACCTCTTGTTAGTGTTTCCTCATATATAGAGACAGAGATTTGTATTATAATAACAGATAGAAGAAACACGTAATAACTCTCCATAAAATAAGAGTTGTAAGAATATTCTGCCGTAGGGTCCATAACTATGGACAAATAAGATAGCATATCAGGTAAAAATAAATATGTAAAAAAATCTAACGGTATAAAAACTAAAAAAAGTAATAATATTCCATATAAAAGTTGATATTTAAAATTCTTTTTTGTAATATTAAATAAATTTAAAAAGTTCTTTGAAGGGCTGATATCCTCTTCTAAGATTAATTCTTTTCTTTGAGACGGCATTATAATATTGGACAAATATAGAAATAAAGGAATCGCAACGATAATAATTACCACTCTCAATACGAAAAAAAGAGGTTCAAAAATTACAGAACTAGAATCAATCAATAAAGGTAGTAGAACAGCAGGAATTAACATAAAAATAAAGATTCCAAGAAAAATAATTAGAACTTCGAAGAAATAATGTATTCGTTGATTAAATATTGTTTTTAAAGGGTTTTTAGGTCTTCTCATAATTTATCTATCTCTTACAACAAGTTCAATGAATAACAAATAATTAAATAGAAATATTTTAAATTTTTTTATTTGAAGCATTCAAAAAAAAATTAAGTCCTCTCTACTTGGAATCCCATTTCTTGCCCCTAATTCTTGTATACAATTTCCAGCCACAAAATTACCAATTTTTACATTATTTTTAAGGTGTTCAAATTTTAAATTTTTATTTCGAACAAATCCGTAAATGAATCCCGCTGAAAATGCGTCACCAGCTCCAGTAGTATCAATTAAATTACTTAATTTTAATGGAGGTAGAAGTTCTGCTCTACTGCTGGTTAGTAATAATGCTCCTTTTTTGCCTAATGTAGTAATAATAACTTTTATACCTAAATTAAATAGGGTGCTCGATTTTTCTTGGATTAAATCTTCGTTTAAATCACTTCCTTCTATATTAAAAAGAGTTGCGTATTCATTTTGAGAAAGAATTAATATATCAATTTTCTCCAGCAATTTTTTAATGTTCTTTAAACCTTGGTCGATGATTAACATACCAGGATTTAAAATAATGGGTATTTTGTTGTTTCTACCAATATTAGCGGCTTCAATAAATGGTTCTATATTTTTTAAGCTACTTAAGAAAATTATTTTTGTATTTATCAATTCTTTTTCTAAAAGATCTTCCTTTAAAAGATAATTTGCGGCACCACTATGAGCATATATTCTTCGGTCTCCTTTTTTATTTAAAGCAATATAAGCAGAACCGGTTCTATAGTGCTCAGAATATTTAATAAACTCTGTAGCAACATTTACTTCCTTGAAATCGTTAATTATTTTGTTGCCAAAAGTATCTTGACTCCCTATCTTTCCAATGAACGCTGTTGATAGTCCAATTTTCGCACAAGCATAAGCAGTATTAGCGGCTGCTCCACCAGATAATAAAGTTAAGTTTGATACGAATACTTCATCATCATCAGCAGGATGTCTTACTACTTGAGCGACCATATCAACAAGGGCGGCTCCTATACAAATTACATCAAAGATTTCAATCACATTATATATTTTTTAAATGAATTCAATAGTAATTAAAAGATCCAAATTCAGATTTTATTTCAAGTTGGTTTTTGTTCTTATAAGACGATTTTTCACATTGCCCGATGATTTTTGATTCGATGTTGTATTTTTTAGCAATATCTATAATTTCTTTAGCAATTGACTCATCACAACAAATTTCCATTCTATGACCCATATTAAACACTTGATACATTTCTTTCCATAAAGTTTCTGAAGATTTTTTTATAATTTCAAATATTTCGGGAATTTTAAAAAGATTATTTTTAAGATAAGTAATACCCTTACCAAAATTGAGAATTTTCGTCTGACCTCCTCCCGTATTATGTATTATTCCGTGAATTTCCTCACGATATTTTTTTAGTACATCCAACAATAATGGAGCATAAGTTCTAGTCGGAGACAATAAAGCTTCTCCAACAGTCAAACTCAATCCTTTGATCTTATCGGTAAGTTGATAATTCCCAAAAAAGATAAATTGTTCATCAAGGTTTTGATCGTAACATTCAGTGAATTTCTTATAATAATCATGAGATAGAACACCATGTCTGGCTAAGGTTAATCCGTTACTTCCTATTCCGCTATTAAATTCATCTTCATACGATGCTTTTCCATCACTAGCTAATCCAACTATCACATCTCCTGCCTTGATGTTTTCAGCATTAATAATATCTTCTCTTTTCATACTGGTAAAAACTGAGGCATCAATTAGAAGAGTTTTTACAATATCTCCTACATCAGCCGTTTCGCCTCCACACATTACGACATTTAGACCAAATTCAGATAGCTTTTCGCTATATGTAAAATATTCTTTAATTATTGTATTAATTACTTCGCCCGAGATAAAACCTCTATTTCTACCGATATTATTAGATATAAAAAAATTTCCAGTAGCTCCAACGCACAACATATCATCAATATTCATAACAATAGCATCTCTTACAATCCCCCTAAAAACAGATATTTTGTCCGTTTCTTTATAATACATATAAGCTAAGCTTGCTTTTGTTCCTGCTCCATCTGAATGAAAAATTGAACAATAATCATCTCTCCTACCTACATCTTGTACTATTTTACAAAATGCTCCGGGGAATAATCCTTTATCAATCGATTGGATTGCTTTATGAACATCTTCCTTTTTTGAGGAAACCCCTAATTGAGAATATATATCTTTTTTGTTAGACATTTTTACAAATTATATTTATTTTTCAGAAATTTTAATAAATTTTCTAAAAGTTCAAGAGATTTTCCTATGTAGTTATGCGGATTTAATAAATCATCAATTTCATCTTTTGTAAAACTTTCTGTTATTTTTCCGTTTTCTAATAAGATTTCTTTAATAAAACGATTTTCTTTTTTTGCTTTTATTGCTGCTTTTCTTAAAATTTCATGCCCTTCTTGTCTTCCGATACCTTTTTCAACTAAATTTAGCATGATTTTTTCAGATAAACAAGCTCCCTTGGTAAGATTTAGATTTTCTTCTATTCTTTCCTCATCAAATTCAACTTCTTGGATAATGCTTGTTAATTGTATTATCATAAAATCTAACAGTATGAAATTTTCAGCAAAAATTATCCTTTCGTTAGCAGAATTCGTTAAATCTCTTTCATCTTCTAATATTATATTATCTAAAGCGGGTATAATATTGGATTTTAAAACTCTAGCTAAACTACAAATTCGTTCAGATTTATGGGGATTTCTCTTATGAGGCATAGTCGAGCTTCCTACTTGATTCTTTTTGAAAGGTTCAAATATTTCAGCGATTTCGTTTCTTTGGAGCACTCGAAATTGCCTTGCGACTTTAGCCAGTGATTGTCCTATCAACGCTGTTAAAAAGAGGACTTCAGCGTGACGATCTCTCTGAATTATTTGGTTCGCGATTAAAGCGGGATTTAATCCAAGCTCTTTCGTTATGAAATTCTGAATTTCAATACCCTTCTCTCCGAAACTCGCCATATTTCCTACGGCACCCGACATTTTACCATATGATATACGATTTAGAGTTTCTTTTAATCTATCTAAATGTCTATCTATTTCGTATGCCCACACGCCGAACCTCATCCCATATGTAGTTGGAATAGCATGTTGTCCGTGAGTTCTTCCTATACAAACAAGCGATTTCTTATCCTCAATAACTTTTATTAGTTCTATTAAAAGCTTTTTTAAAGAATTAGTGATATATATTATAGCTTCTTTTAACTGTAATCCTGTTGCTGTATCTTCAATATCGTAACTTGTTGCCCCCAAATGGACGTATTTTCCAGCATTTCCTTCACATTGTTCTGATAAAGCCTTAACCATAGCCATTAAATCGTGATGAATTTCATCATCAATCTCTTTTACCCGATTTAATTTAACATAATTCAAATTAGCTTTCTTACCTATCTCTTCTGCGGCCTCTTGAGGAATATTGCCCCATTTAGCATGTGCTTTTGCTAGTACTGCCTCTACTTTTAACCAATTCTCTAATTTTTTTTCTTCTGTAAAAATTTCAGCTATTTTAGTTCGATAACGAGTTTCAACGGGATTAATAAATTTATGATCCATAGCTAACTTATTGATCTTTTATTTCTATAATTGAAATAATCATGATCAATTATTATTCTTTTTTTAAATTTCTATTAAAAAGCGAATATCTACGAAATTTTAATTTATTATAGCTTTTTATTTAAAAAGTTTTGAAAATAAGATTTTAGTTCTGATGGCCTGTTCTCCTAGCGGCTATTTGTCCCACCTTTCTACCGGGAGGGGCATTTCTCGAGGTTGTTGTTGGCTTATGAGGACTTTGTTTTGCGCCTCCTCCATAGGGGTGACTTGCTGCGTTCATCGTGACTCCACGAACAACCGGCCATTTTATAGCTTTAGATCTTATATAATGGTGTTTATTACCAGCTTTTAAAAAAGGTTTATCGGTTCTTCCGCCACCAGCAACAACTCCAACGGTACAAAGGCAATTTTTATTAAACCATTTAGTTTTTTTTGATCGAAATAACACTTCAATGTTTTTACCCGATTTATTCCTTATAATGGCGGCTACTCCAGATGCTCTCGCAAATTTACCACCATCTTGCGGAGTTCCCTCAATATTAAATACAAGAGTTCCTAAGGGGATTTTTTTCACAGGTAAGATATTTCCTACTTTCACTTCTTGGTCATATCCCGTTTTAGACTGAATAAATTCCTGTCCTTCATAAATTCCTTCTGGAGGTAACCATAAACTTTTTTCCCCATCTTCGTACATAATTCTAGCTACTGGAGCTCCTCTACCTGGAGCGTGAACGAATTCAATCACTTTAAATTTTAACAATTTTTCATTTTTCTTGAAGGGACGATACTTTACCTTTCCTACATGTCGGTGACTTGGAGATCGAGCCCATAAATGGCCGTATCCTTTTCTTTGAGCTAAAATTCGTTTTCCCATAAAGATCACTTACTATATCGAATTAGTAATATCTAATTAATAAAAGTTTAAATTTTTTATTATTTTAGTTAGAATTTATTTAATTTTAAGATAAAACAAGAGAAACAAATCATAATTTTTTATTTTTTAATAACGCGTCTATATTATAATTAAAAGCGATTGGAACTTCTCTATCGATAAACTCCCCAGCGATGTTAGTTAACAATAGCTCTTTGATTTCTTTTAGATCGTTTGTTTGGCCTAGTACCCAACCTAATTTAACATATCCAACTTCTGGTAAGAGGTTCCTACCTGGAATAACGCCTAAATGTTGTAATTCTCTCCCAGTGGAATACACATTCATCCCTACAAAACCATGTAAAGTTTGTGTGGTCATAAGAATAGTAATTCCCTCTTGAATGGCTCTTTCAATAGCATTATAAACATATGTGCTGACATGTCCAAGCCCTGTCCCTGCGAATACAATACCTCGATACCCATTATCGATATAAAACTCAATTAATTCGTTTTCCATTCCGGGATAAGAATAAATGAGAGCTACTTTCTTCTCAAAATTCGTATTGATAGTAGTTTCAGATCGACTTCGTTTTCTGTAATTATTTTTAAATGTTTTAATCTTCCTGTTCCTTACCATTCCTAACGGAATATCATCAATAGTACGAAAAGTATCTCTTACTGAGGAATGCATTTTCCTTACTATTGTTCCCCTATGAATTAATCCATAATCATGTGAAGGAGAACCTAGCATAGATACTACAACCTCAGCTATATCAGAAGTGGCTACGGTAGCAGCGTTTATCAGGTTTAAAGCAGCGTCAGAAGAAGGGCGATCAGAGCTTCTCTGACTCCCTGTTAACACAACTGGAATAGACAAATCTTTTAACATGAATGATAAAGCGGCGCTAGTAAATGTCATAGTATCTGTTCCATGTCCTATAACTACCCCATCAAAGCCAGAATCTACGGCTTGTTTAACTTTTTCTGCTAATTTTTGCCAATATTCAAATTTCATATTTTCTGATAATATCTCAAAAACAATTTCGCAATCAAGATTACAAATTTCTGCCAATTCAGGAACGGAACTAAATAACTCACTTGGGGTAAAAGAAGGTATAACCGCCCCAGTCGTATAATCTAATCTTGAAGCAACCGTTCCTCCAGTTCCTAATAATTGAAGCTTAGGTAAATTTTTATTGTGTGGAAATTCTGTTTCTGGAAGTTTGTAATTAGCTTCTCTTTTTCCAATTTTTTTTATATTTTGTATCTCAGAGACATTTATTCCAACATTATAGTTGTTTTCTAACTTGATTTCTATAAAATCAGGAGCAGAGTATTCGCTTCTTGGCATTACTATTCCTTCTAATTGTGTTTTGTTTGTAGTGATTTGAATAATGTCCCAGATCTCTATTGTATATTTTTTTAAAAGATCTATAGATTTGCCTTTATATCCTTTTAGTTTATCTTCCACTTATTTCATCTCCTTTAATTTGTTTGATATTTGTATCTTCAATTCTTTAGAAATGATCTCACCATCTATTTTTCCTCGTACTTTTTTCATCACTTCCCCCATTAGTGGTCCCATGGATCTCATTTCTCTTTCTTTAATGACTTTTAAATTTTTAATTACTATTTCATTAATTATTATTTTTAAATCTTCAATTGAAAGACTTTCAAGATTTAGATTCTCGATTGATTGTTCGATAGTGAGATTTGGAGAATCTGCTTTTAATCTCATTATAGCTTCGATAGCTTCTTTTCCAATTTTTTTATTTTTCAATTCTATGAAGATTTTTTTATAATCGTCATTAGTTATATTTTCTATTATTTTTCCTTCCCGCTTAATTGCTTTTGCTGTGTTTAATAATGTTGTTATGATTATTGAAGGTTTAGCTGGGTAAATATCTATTAAGCTGTCAAATAGAGATAACGTCCCATTAAAAATTAATTTTTTAATGGAACTCTGTTCAACTTTGTACATTTTAGCATAATCTTCAATTATATCCCAAGGATAATTAGGTAAAGTCTTTTGAATTTGTTTAGTTTCTTCTATTGTATTCATTATTGCTTGTGAATCTGTATCAGGATATAAACGTGCCCCACCATGTAATTCTCTCAGGAATTCCGTATTTCCATTGTCAAGTGCTTTTCTTGTCTCAGGCGGAACACCTTTAAAAACATACTTTATCCGATTAATAATTATATCTGTTGCTATTTTTAGGTCTTTAATAGTCCCCAAAACTAAAACAAAGCAATCTTTTTCTTTTGAATTCAACTTATTTTGGATTTTTTCTATTTCGTCTTGAGAAAAATTATAATTTTCTAATTTTTCATCAGAATGGATAATCCCCTTTAGGCCTGAAATAACTTTTACCTTACTACTTACTTCGGTACCGAATCTATAATCCTCCATTAGTTCCTTTCCAAAAATACCTTTGAAACCTTTAAAATTTAAACCATAGAGTTTTTTTCCCGATTTTATACCAGTTGCAATGGACTTTGATCCAGTTTTTCCCATTAAATTAGTTAAATCTACGGGCTCCTGAGGGATGTCATTTTCACTTATTTTTCGATTCTTTAATTCTTCTCTAATCTCTATTAGGTTAAGTTGACGTGAAATTTCATGATTAATCAATAAGGTTATCCAACTCAATTTTTGAACTCCTTTTATTTCAATCCGGGTTCCAGATTTAATGCTTACATTAATATCTTGCCTGATTGAGCCAAGAACTTTTTTTACATTAGTTATCCATAGTAATAATCCAATTCTTTCAGCACATTCTCTACATTCTTCAGGTGAATTTATATCCGGTTGTGTTGTTACTTCTACTAATGGAATTCCAAGGCGATCTAATCTGTAAAAATTAGTTTTATTTTCAGTTTTTATTTTCCTAGCAGCTTCTTCTTCTAAGCTTAATATAGCGATTCTGATTTTTTTACCTTTCTTTAAAGTTATGTATCCATCTGTTCCCAAAATCATTGTACGCTGAAACCCAGAAGGGACGCTTCCATCAAGATAATTTTTCCTACTTACATGCATCTCTTCAATAATATTTGCATTAAGAAGCAAAGCTAATTCTAAGGCAATTTTTCTAGCTTCCTCATTACAGGAAAACGGGGGAGTGTCGTCTAACTCATAAGTACAAATTACATCGTTGTAACCTTCATAGATGATAGTCTTACCCTTTTTATATTCTGTTAGCATAGCTTTATCAAATGTGCCCATTTCTCCCAAAACGGGTCTCATATACCTCATTGTAGTAAAATCGGGCGCTCTA
>JAUWHC010000053.1 GCA_030606095.1 Promethearchaeota archaeon
CTTTCGAATATACAAGAAAATTTACCTTAAGATCTTTATTATAATACTTTTCAAATTCGTCCCGCGTTGTTAAGATAATGGATGGAGCGTTTGGAATTTTACTTCCAGGATTTAATATTTTAGCTTTAATTCTTTTTTCAATTAATCTTTTATTTATTTTATAAAAAAAGTTCAGATTCTCGGTTAATATATATAAAGGTTGATTTCTCAAATTATTAATATAAATTAAAGATTTAATTAAAAATTTTTAATTATGAATTTTCATATCAAACAAATAAACGGTTTCTTTAATTCCATTGATACCTTCGAGGGAATCACTTCATTATGGGGTGATTTTGGCGTTGGTAAAACTACTTTATCGCTCCAAACAGCTTATAATAACGCGTTAAGTGGCTTCAAGGTAATTTATATATATAGCAAACCAAATTTGCCTTATACTAAAATTGATTCTGTTATTAAAAACGATTTAAATGAAGTATTGAATAATATTTTGTTTGTTAAGCCAATAACTTTTGAAGATTTATATAACCTTGTTTTTAATTTAGAATTTATTATTATTGATGATTTAAAAAACGGTGATAGAACTTTTAATTTAGTTATAATTGATTCACTAACCGATTTATATGGATTAGAATTACAACGAGATAAAAAAGAAAAAAATTTCATTCTGAATTATAAATTAAATCAAATGCTAGCTAATTTAACTTTTTTAAATAAAAAATATCACATTGATGTTTTAATTGTAAATGAACTTAGCAGAAAAACTCAAGAGGGCCAAACTTATGAAGTGGAACGTGGCGGCAATGTTATGGAATATTGGGTAAAAGATTCTATCAAAATTGAACGAACGGATAAATTAAACCACCGTAAGTTTTTTTTAATGAAAAGAAAAAGTAATAATTCGCTTATATTTTATTCTATATTAAATAAACAAGGTTTTGAAGAAGAATAAAATGAAGAGATTTATTTAAAAATCTAATATTCCCTATTTCAACCTACTTTTCTTTAACAATTTTAAATGTAACTATTGAAATTCTCCTTAGAAATACACATTTCTTATTTAACTTTTTACCATTATTGCAAAAGAAACTCCCCTCCTTTAGGTGAGGGATGAGATTTGCAATAAAAATATAAAAGATTATGAATAATAGCTCATTATTTTACTTCGAACAGTTAAGTTTAGAAATATACCCAAAATAAGTCGTTAAAAATGAGCAAATTGTCAAAAAAATTGTCAAAATGGTTGAATGAAAACATCCCTCATTATTTTTCAAATAAAGGCGATTTAATAGAAATTATAGAAATAATTGCTGAAGCAACAATCCCTATTCGCGGGTTATTAGAAAGGGGCATCACTTCTCGTGAAATTGAGCAGAGAATGAACATTGAAAAGGTAAAAGATAAGACCATAAATATTTACGGTGAATCCCAAATTCACGAAGACATATTAACGCACAGCATTATATTAAAAGCGCTTCAAGAAAGCGATACAGATTTTCTTTTTGTTGCTTCTGAAGAAGCAGAGCCCGTTTTAAGCGATGGAAAGTTTGGTATAACGATCGATCCTGTTGATGGATCTTCAAATGTTATAGTAAATAGAACTGTTGGGACGATTGTGGGAATTTATGACGAGGCGGGGCGCATTATATGCAGCTTTTATGTACTTTATGGGATTTACACTAATTTAATCTTAGCGCTTAATGGACAGGTTGCTGAATTCATTTTAGATACATCACCTTATAGCATGACTTTTTATCATTATGTCTTTCAAGAATTAAAATCCTTGCCCAACAAAGAAGAAGGGGGCATTAGATGTCTTGGAGGGGATTCTACGGAATGGTCAGATAAATGTAGGGCTTATGAACAAGTATTAATTAATCATCATTTTAAAGATCGCTATAGCGGAAGCTTTGTTGGTGATTTCCATGCAATAATAACTTATGGTGGGATTTACTCATACTTTCCTTCACCAAAACCAAAAATTCGCGTATACTATGAGTGGCTCCCATTAGCTTTTATCATCAAAACTTTAAACGGAGAATTTTTAATTATTGGAAGTACTGAAGACCCTAACAAAGTAAAAAAGATTGAACAAATTGAGCCCTTAACTAAGACTAATGTGAACAAGATACATGATGCGACTTCTGGTGGTTTGTTAGGGAGCGCAATACCTGTTAACCTCTTTTTATCGCTCGAAAAGAGTATATAATTTTATCTGATTTATTAATTAACTTGAGCAAAATGACTAATCTAATATGAAGATTGGAAATCTCAACCTAAATAATAACAAATATGTCAAAAAACAAGAAGGTTCTGTAGAATTCTATTTATATAAGAATGACAATGATAGTATACCTTCCAAATCAATGGGTGTTTTTTATAATGAAAGAATGGAAATAAATCGAGATATTTCAATTTTAGCTATACTAACGTATAATAAACTGATTAATCGAGATTCGTTGGTAATGGTAGATTGTATGGCTGCTTCGGGTATAGGATCTATTAGATTGTTAAAAGCTTCCAATAATTTTAAAAAAATATTTATCAACGATATTAACCCGATAGCCGTAGAACTTATTAAAAAAAACTTAAAGCTAAATGATTTAGAAAAAAACACTCAAATTTTTTCCTCACAAAAAGATGCCAATTTATTATGTATAGAAATCGCACAAAAATCTAGTTTAATTGGAGAAAAAAAGATTGAATGCCCCAATGTAATCTCAATTGATCCTTTTGGCACTCCAAATATATATATTGATTCAGCATTTAAATCGATTAAAAAAGAAAATGGATTGTTATGTATAACGGCCACGGATACCGCAGTATTATTTGGAGTAAAACCAAAGGCTTGTATTAGAAAGTATATGTCTAAACCACTTCACACGGAATATTGTAAAGAAATTGGAGCAAGGATACTAATATATTATATTTCAAGAATTGCTAATGTTAACAATTTAGGAATAATTCCATTGTTAACATTTTATTCAAATCACTTTATAAGAATTTTTGCTCTTACTTATAAAAGTAAGGCGATGATTTTTAAGGACTTATCAAATAGTTATGGATATATTATCCATTGTAAAAATTGCGGGTATCGTTCGTCCGTTTTAAACGATATTTTAAAGATTCCTCAAAAATGTCCATCATGCTTAAAGGAAGAACAATTATCATATTCTGGCCCCCTATGGATTAAAGAATTACATAAAAGATATTATCTTGAAGAAATAATTCATTTAAATGAAAAATTCAATTTTAAGAGTAAAAATAGAATAACAAAAATTATTAGTTACGCATTAGATGAAATAGGTATGCCCGTTTCTTATTATAACATACATAAATTATGTCAACAATTAAAGCTCCCATCAATTCCCAAAATCGAAAAATTAATTGAAGCAATTGGCGAAAGTGGTTATTCAGCATCAAGAACTCATTTCGATTTTATATCAATTAAAACAAATATGGGAATTAAGGCGTTAAAAAATATACTTAAAAATATATTAAATTAAATAGGAATGTGGACCATGCCAAAGGCAGCAGAAGAACATAAGAAAGACGCCGTGTATAAACAAGCTAAACGTAAAGGATATAGAGCACGCTCAGCGTTTAAATTACTTGACTTACAAAAAAGATTCAACATTTTTAAAAGATCTTTTTATATATTGGATTTGGGTAGCACTCCGGGTTCATGGCTTCAAGTTGCGAAGAAATTTGCTGAAAAAAATTTATTGAAATATAACGATAAATATTACCACAGAGATCATTATAAAATTATGGGTATAGATATAAAACGTATTACGCCTATTGAAAATATTAACACTATTCGAATGGATTTTACTACACCTGAGTTTCAAATTGAAGTTAAAAAATATTTCGAAGGAGAAAAACTAGATCTTATCTTATCTGATGCCAGTATCAAAAAATCAGGAAATAAATTTAGTGATCAAGCCATGCAAATAAAACTCTGCTATAAAATTCTTGAACTTACAAAATTTTTAAAATTTAAAGGAAACTTTGTAATAAAAGTATTTCAAGGGGCTGATTACGATGATTTTTACAAAAAAATGAAGCAAAAATTTTCGATCGTTAAAAGCCTAAAACCAAAATCGAGCAATAAGAAAAGCAACGAGATTTATTTAATTGGATTAAAGAAAAAATAATTATTCTGACGATTCTGATTGTATTTCTTCAAAATTTGCTTTATAGATTTGCCCTTCTAAGGACGTTTTAACCCATTGAGTTAACCATGGACAATGTAATGGATTAAATTGGTCAAGATTTGTGTTATTACATTTACCCGTAAAGGGACAAGTTAAACATGGTTGATGTGAAAAAATATCTAAAATAAAATCATTGTTCTCTCTTTCAATTTGAAGATCCTTAACATCTACATCGATTTTTTCAATTATAGTAATACGCTTTACCCAAGAAGCTTCCAATAATTCGCGATTTATATTAATTTTATCTTGTAAATAGAGCGTATTTAAAATATTTTCGAGTTCCATTCGCTTTTTGTTTGTAAGCTCTAATAACTCATGAAAAAAAATATCTTTTTCTTGACTAATAATTCTAAGTACCATTTTCTCATCTTTTCTTAAACTGCGCGCCCCTTCTTTCTTTCTTTCTTCGATCCTTTCTAGCCTTCTTTCAACATCAGTCTTATCGGATTCTTCTGAACCCTCGAGCCTCTCCTTTACTTTGCATTTATGACGGGAGATATAAGCGAAACTATTGCCACAATAGGGACAAACTTCTTTTTTTTTTGCCATTTTAAAAGAACTTAAAATTTTTTATAACAAATTATATAAAAACAAATCTTAAAGTTATTATATTTAATAGTTTATGTTTAATCAAAAATTAATTTTACGATTTATTTATTGCTAAAATAATTAATAATTATTTGAACAAAGTCTTTTTGAATTTATGAATTTAATAGTAATTACACAATTTAATCAGCTAAAAGATGAAATCAAATAAATCAAGCACGGTAAATTTTAAAAAATCATTGCTTATTGGTACAAAAAAGATTATTAGCGAAATAGAAAAAATTAAACGAGAAAAATTTAATATTTCTACTGGTTCAAAAAATATTGACGATGTTATAGGTGGTGGGTTTCATTCAAATAAGACCTATATAATTTTTGGGGCGAACAAAACCGGAAAAACTCAATTATGTCATCAATTATCTGTTCAAGCATATCATAAATCCTTTAAGTTGATATATTTAGACACAGAAAACACATTTCGCCCCGAAAGGATAAGGGTATTGGCAAAAACCCAAGAACTTGAAAGCGAGAAGATTCTAAAGAATATTTTAGTATCAAAAATTATGAGTAATCCCGCTTTTTTACTAAAATTAAACGAGATAGAAGATGTTATCAAACAAAATAACGTCAAAATACTTATCATTGACTCTATCAATAATTATTATAGATTTGAGCTTAGTGATAAAGAAGTATCATTTTTTAAAGCTAAAATAAGATTTTTAAAGATTTTGGAAAAAATTAATAATCTTACTCGTAAATATAATTTAATTACAATTTTAACCGCTCAAGTTGCTCCAAATTTTATTGAAAACTCAATTATAAGGGAACTCCCCGTAGGACTACGATATTTGAATCACTATTTCTCTGAAGTTTTATATTTAAATCGTAAAGAAAGTGGGGCGGCTTATCTACATTTAATAAATTCTCATCAATTTCCTGAAAAGAAAACACGTTATTTGATTACGAATAACGGAATAGAGGAATACAAAATTTGAAATTCAATTCTCAAGAATTTTTTCTTTAAACATTTCCAAAGTTAGATTTTTAATCTTATCTGAGATAACTTTCGAATTGATTATATACACGGGATTTTTGATTCTGTTCAATAACCATTCAACAATTTGTAAAGCATATTGTAACTTTTTCAGCTTGATTGGGCTAGCCTTATGATTTTTCTCTATTTCTGGTTTACTATATTTACCTACAATGTCGTTAAAGTCCATACCTATAAGATACAATTCGTGCTTAGGTAAAAGTAAAGACGATATAAAAGATAGAATCCTGTCACCATCAGTGAATCCGCCAGAATTAATTAGATTTTCAACTGGTTCTACTTGGGTTGTTCCTATAATATTTGGAAAGTTGATTATTTCACTCTTAAAATGTTTTAGGTTAATTATATTATCTCCGTGAGCATGAACTATTACAAACTTGGAATGGTTAAAATCTCGCTTAATAATACCGTCTAAGTCTGTAAAAATTCCATCCATTTGAATTTTCCTTTCTGTTAATAATCGAGCGGCTCCATCCGCAGCTAAATTCACCCATTTACTAAAATTCTCTTTGCCCTGTATTTTTAGAATGTAATCAACAGTTTCTTCAAGCGAAGGTCCACATCCATAAATGAAAATTCTCTTCTTCTTTTGAATTAGGCATTTAAAAGAAAGTAGTACCTTCTCAAGTTTCCAATTATCACTTTTTTCTTCTAAAATTCTAGATAAAAACTCTCTCGCTTCACAATCTTTTTGATAGTTAAAATTAAAATCTTCTAGTATCTTAATATACCATTGTTTAAACTCAACAAATGAATCTATCTGTTTCTTAAGTGAATATTTCATTTATACCGTTGTTGTGTTTTAAAAATTTTTCTGAATAAAAAAATTTTAAATCTATTATATAATTAGTTTTATCATACACTTAAATTCGATATTATAAAAATTTATAAAATTATAAACAAAAAGTTGAATATAACATGACAATTTGGTATACTAAAACCCACCAATGGTATAATGATGGAAATGGTGAAGTAGGACTTACTCCTTTTGCAGCTGAGCAATTAGGAGAGATTTCTTTTGTTGATGTTGATGCACTTGAAGGTGCTGAACTTACTCAGCTAACAATGGATGGCGATGAACCAACTTCGGATCCAATTGACGCTACAGTTGAGTCAAGTAAAGCTGTTGGAGATATGTATAGTCCTGTCTCTGGAACAGTTAAAGAAGTAAATGGCGATTTGATGGACGAGCCTGAGAAAATTAACGAAGATGCCTTCTCTGCTTGGTTATATAAGATCGATGCCTCAAATTGGGACGCAGAGAAAGGCAATTTATTAGACGAAGCTGCCTATAAAGCGTTTACAGACTCGCTTAAATAAATCAAGTTTTTAGTCTTACTTTGAAAATTCATAATTTTTTCTTTTTTTTCTTTTTCCGTAAAAACATTTGAACTACCTCAATAAGTTCAACTTGAGTATTAAGGGATTTGTTTCTAAAAATGAGTGTTTTTCCTTAATGGCATCTGATATTTAACTATTTTAAGCTTATTATGTTAAATAAATATAAAGAGTCTTATTATATTTAGGGCGAAACCGGTATTACACATTAAATAATTTTTCACCAAGTTTAATCGTAATCATTGCTTGTAAAGTAGCAAAAGCAATTACAATTAAAAGAATTCCTAAAATCAAATACCTTATTGCAATATTCTTGTTATAAACATATTTAGATGCTTGGTATAATAAAATAAAGCCTAAAGAGCACAAGAAAATAAAAATTGAAGCGACAATTCCTTCAATTATAAACGATTCATTAATGTCAGGATAAAGAAACATAGGATCACCAGTTTGTGGATTTGATCCCAATGCTGGAGGTTCTCGAACTATTAAATATACAATTCCAGTTTGTAAAAGGAACAAAACAATATAAACCACTATCGCAGCGATTGATTTTCCTGGAAGAGGCATATCCATTCTAGGCCTTTTTATATCAGGAAACAATAATTTAGGTTTTCTTAGTGTTTTACCAAAGACCCAAGGAGTTTTATCTTTAATTTTTTCAAAAACAGTCTCTGAACCAATTACTTCTTTTTTAACAAGCTTTGTTTTCGTGCTTCTTTCCTTTTTCATTATAATCTTAGAATTTTATTTTCTTTGTTTTATAAATTTCTTTTGAATTAAAATTTTTTTAAAAAAGAAATAATTATTCAAGTTATTTATTCCAAATTTTTAAGTAAAGTTACTAAAAATTTCCAGACTTTCTCTACGCTTCTTATTTTTAGCCTTTCGTCAGGAGAATGGGCTCCCAAAACATCAGGACCAAAAGATATCATTTCCATCTCTGGAAAATGGTGGTTGAAATAGGAGCATTCTAATCCCGCGTGAATTGCTTGAATTATAACTTCTTCGTCAAATAGATCTTTATATACAGATTTAGATATGCTCGTAATTTTTGAGTCAAAATCTGGGGTCCAACTAGGATATTCAGTATCAATATTTTTATTGAATTCTAAGCCAGATATCTTCAATAAAGTTGTAAATTTTTCATGAATAACATCTTTGTCATACTGGGTCAAACTTCTTTGACTTATTTGAAATTCAATAAAATCTTCATGTGTTTTTATCGATGCTAAATTAGAAGACGTATGAACTAATCCTTTACTCGTTGGATGTAGAGAAATAGGGCCGTTAGGCATCAAATATAACAAATCTAACAATTTATCTTGAATTTCTTTAATCAATACAAAATCGTCTGTAAATGCGTCTAATTTTTCGAGAGAAATCTTAAAATTTGGCTCGATTTCATTATACAACTTTTGAATGTTTAATTTTAACTTTTTTATATAAGAGTCTATTTCTGTAAACTCATTTTTATTTATAAAAATAATAGCACGACATTCTCTTGGAATAGCATTCGATAGATTACCCCCTTTTAAAGAATTGAGATGAACTTTATATTTTTTATTCAATTTCCATATAATTTGGGCAACAATTTTTAGCGCATTACATCGACCTTTATGAATATCTCCACCTGAATGCCCCCCAACTAAACCAGTCACGGAAATTTTAATTGGTATTAAATTAGAATCAGTATTGTTTATCTTTGTTTTTTCTCTTTTTATCTTTACAGTAAATGTTCTACCTCCTGCACAACCAATTGTGAAACGGTCATCTTCTTCCGAATCAAGATTTAATAGATACTTTCCTTTAATCAGATCTTTACTTATTTGACTCGCGCCCGTAAGGGCTCTCTCTTCATCTACAGTAAATAATAAGTCCAAGTCAATTGAATCAAGATTTAAACTACCATCGTGGATTTTCTTCATAATAGCAAGCTGATACGCGATCCCCACGCCATTATCCGCTCCCAATGTTGTCCCTTCCGCAGTTAGCCATCTTTCACCTTCAATATCAACGATCCTTAATTTTAATGGATCTTTTGAGAAATCGTGAATAACATCTTCATTCTTTTCACACACCATATCCATATGACTCTGCAAAACTGCTCCTAAACGCCCTGAATTAGACCCTACTTTTGACGGAATTCGCACAACAATATTTTTTACTTGATCCACCTCAGTTTGAAAACCTAATTTCTCAGCTTCTTTCTTAATGTATTCTCTTATTTGATCTTCGTTACCTGAACATCGAGGAATTTTTGTGATTTGATAAAAATATTGCCAAAACTCTAAAGGCTCGCCAAGGTTTTTTAAATTTTCCATAATTCTTGCTTCCAATGAAAATATAAATATGAATTATTTTTTATTACTTAATAAAAATAATATTTAATTCCTTATAATATTAATAAAAGAGGTAATTTAATGAGTAGTTGGAAGGATCTTTATTCTGAAGTTAAACAGCGTAAAATGGAAGCGCTTAATAAAAAAGATGTTGTAAAAGCAGTCGAGAAGCACGGCAGAATACTCGCGGTTGAAGGTCGCTATGAAAAACCTAAAAAAGTGATAGACCATATGTATGCGGCAAAACATATAACTATTAAACCTACAAATATCATGAAGTATAATTTAAGTGATTACGATGTCGTGTTGATAGGATGTCCGGGAGATAAAATCCCACATTCGGCTTTCCCTAAAATTAGTGAATATGTTTCGCTAAAAGGAGGGTGGATAATAACAACAGACTGGGCCATAAAACATATTGTGGAACCAATATTCCCGGGTTATATCCGATGGAACAGAGAAAGAACTGCCGATGCTGTTGTTGCGTGTCAAATTCTTGAGCCAAATCACCCTTTCTTAGATGGAGTAATAAGTGAAATACAACAAGTAAAATGGCAAAAAATGTCGTCAAAAAACACTAAAAAAACCGAATTTAAGTGGTGGCTTGAAAATAGATCTTTTCCAATTCAAGTTCTTAATCCTTCCGTACGAGTATTAATCGCTTCTTCACGAATTCAGCAAAAGTGGGGCGAAGCTCCCGTTTTATGTTATTTTGATCATGGTAAAACAGGAGGTCGCGTTATTCATTTAATTTCTCATACGCATCTACAAAAAGGCGGGGCAAAAGGTAAATACGCGTCAGCCTTAATATTAACAAATATTTTAGACGAGAAAGTTTCTTTAAAGATGGGACTATCTAAAAAACCTGCTCAGGGTTACGTTTCAAACTGGGAACAACCTCAACCTTATTCTCAGCATCAACAAACAATTACACCCTCTCAGGATAGCTCGTTTTTAACCCCTTCTAGTGCAAATACGGGGTTAACAGGGACTTCGCAAATAGTTGAAGTGGATGTAAATAGTAGTAATTTTTCTTTTGTAAATAAATGTAGTTATTGTGACTATGATTTTGGTGATTACACAGGTAAAA
>JAUWHC010000020.1 GCA_030606095.1 Promethearchaeota archaeon
TTCTCATTATGAAATAATTTAAGAATAATATCTCTTCTTATCATTTCAATTCTTTGTTAAGAATTAAAAATAACCTTATCTTATTTTTCAATATGAATGAGGATGAAGATATTTATCATTCAACTTTTATTGGAAGTCAAGATATTTTAGCAAAGTGTATCTTAAAAGAAGAAGAAATGAACGAGTACTTAAAAAGAACAGAGCATGTTAATCCTAGAGAAGAACATGATCGCCTTTATTCAGTAATGACCAATGAAACGAGACGAGCACTTCTAAAATTTATAGATATTTATGCTAGGTCTTTTGATGAAATAAAGGATAAGTTCCAATTAGAGGATGAGCAATTGAACTATCATTTATCCATGCTCGAACAATTATTTTTTCTCATGAATACAGAAAGCGGGTGGAAAGCAACCCCACATGGACTCGGATTTTTATATCATACTATCTTGAAATAATTAGCGAGCATATTCCAAATAGGTTTGAGAATTTTGTTAAAAAATTAAATTTGATAAGGTTTTAGAAAAACGATTGTTTCGTTAGAATATTATAATTTAAATTTGGCTATTTAGCCAATCTCTAAGGTCATTTAATACTATTCTTCTATCTTTTTCGATTTCATTATATACTTCATGGTATAGGCCTTCATAAATTTTAATGGTTTTGTCATGCATTTTAAACAGGTTATCAAGTTCGTCGCTTCCTTTAATTAATTTATCTTCTGAGCCGCACTGAACCAGCAAGTTAATTTTAAAATTGCTTACAACTGCTTTGAGATTTTTGAAATTTTTTATCATTTCATATCCTAATCTTGCGGTAATTTTATCTGCGTTGACTAAAGGGTCGGTTTTATAATTTTTTACTACTTCTGGGTCGTGGCTTAAGAATTTTGTATCAATTCTAGGATTAAATTTCATTTTAGGGGCAATTTTTGAGAAAGCTTTAGCTATTAATTTAAGGAATCCACTAGTTTCTATACCAGGGCTAGTACCCGTTCCCGAAAGAATAAGCCCCTCTAAAAGATGCTCGTATTTTTTTGTGAAATAAATGGCGATAAATGAACCGAGTGAGTGCCCTAACATAAAAATTGGCAAATCAGAGTGTTTTTCTTTTATTAAATCGTAAAATAATTTTTCATCTTCTATGAATTGGTCAAAAGAATCTATATAATTACGTAATCCCTCGGATTTACCATGACCGAGATGATCGTTAGCATAAATTGCAAAACTTTCCGGAATTAATTCATTCACAACATTTTGATATCTACCAGAATGTTCAAATCCTCCATGTACAAGTTGAATAACTGCTTTAGGGGTATTTGGAATCCAGGCTTGATAATAAATGTTTAAATCTTTAACTCCTTTAAATTTACCCTCTATATGTTTCAAATACTCATCTCCCTGTTTTTTATTTTAAATAGAAATATACAAATTATAAAATTATATCGTCTTATTTAGTTAAAATTAATAATTAATTAATGATTTTGCATCACAATTTTGGGGATTTAAATTACAAATTTAATAGAGTTTGAGATAATTTTTGCTTCTAAAATGCCTCAAATGGGATGGATATGTTCATATACTCCATTGGAATTGGTCTAAGCAACAGGATTTCTTCCCTATCGTATAGTTGGTCGTTCAAATTCCATAACTGATTTTTTTTATATTAAATCAGTAAAAGCAGTAAGTGGCAGATGGAATTTTAGAAATAACTATATCTTGATCTTCATATTTTTTTGCTAGTTCTAGAATGACTTTCATTTCTAAATGTCTCTCAATGATTTCATCATCCTTCATTATAACCCATTCTCCACTTAATTCTTCTGTCATATTTACTCAACTTGGTTTTATTTTGTTATTGAAAAAAAGTTCCCAATATATTATTTTAACAGAATTATTTAAAATACTTTACTGAAATTTGAACGTAATATAGTTGAAGTCGTCATTACATATATAATTTCTTTTTTTATTTCTTTAGATTGTATCTGTAAAAGTCTATAGGGGATGGATTGGGAGTTAAATAGAAAAATATTAATATGTGTATTCACATAATTTCACATAATATAAAAAAGAATATTTATTTATAAAATGGTTAATATAACATTATCGATTCCAAAAGACCTTAAAAAAGAAATGGAAAGATTTCCAGAAATTAATTGGTCTCAAGTTGCGAGAGATTCTATAAAGAAGAAAATAGCTCAGTTAAGTTTTCTGAAAGGTTTCAAAATGGAAAGTGATATTACTGCTGATGAGGCCTTGAAATTGGGACAAGAAGTAAATCAATTATTGGTGAAGCGTTATAAGAGGGATTAACTTTGAAATTGGTTGTAGATGCCAATATTTTATTTGCTTCAATGATAAAAGAAAGTTTAACTGCGGAACTATTATATAGTGATTAATTAAATTTATTTGCTCGAGAGTTTCTTTTTGACGAATTTACAAAATATGAGGAATATATACTTAAGAAAATAAATCGTTCTAAGGAAGATTTTGCTCAATATTTAGATATATTGAAGGAAGAGATAGAAATTATTCCTCAAAATATGATTACGCCATTTATAGAAAAAGTAGAGAAGGTTTCTCCAGATCCAAAAGATACGGTTTACTTAGCTTGCGCACTAGCAATAAATTCTAAAATATGGTCGAATGATAAAAAACTAAAAGAAGGTCAAGAGGAAATACAAGTAATAACCACAGAGGAATTAATAAATGAAGTTGGATTTATAATAAAAGAAAATTCTTAATTTAGTTTTAATAATTAAATTGTCAGTATAAATAATTATTCCTTAATCTTATAGATTTAAATATTATTTGTTCTTAGCAACGGTTTGAAAGCTGGTATTCAAAGGAGCGTTTATATATCCAAGAAATTTAAAAAATAATTTTACTCCTTTTTTGCTCGACTACATCTTCAGTCAATCCCCAACGATCAATAAATTTCTTAAATAGTTGAGATACTTCACCAATGTGGATTACCTTATCTGGACAGATTGTTATACAATGCATACATTGAATACACAATTCTCTGTTAGTTTCCCCTGAAATAGCATCAAAAGCCTTTACAGGGCATTCTTTTTCACATAAATAACACATACTACAATCGTCCTTACCTCTCGAAGGATAAAAATTGGCCCAGAATTTATGGGTTTTTATAGT
Organism: Promethearchaeota archaeon; assembly: GCA_030606095.1. Taxonomy (GTDB): domain Archaea; phylum Asgardarchaeota; class Lokiarchaeia; order Sigyniarchaeales; family SOKP01; genus SOKP01. The sequence goes on from JAUWHC010000020.1 coordinate 3,156, forward strand.
CTCCTTTGGTTTATAGGTAAATTCTGACAAGTCGATACTAAATTTAGAGTTTTTTTGAAACCGTTTAATTGATTGTAATGCAAATTCTTTAACAATATCAAGATCTAATTGATTGGGTCGTCCTTCTGCTAAACACCATCCTTTTGCGACATTGAACGAATGCTTTCCGATAAATTCTGCCGACAAAACCACTTGAAAATTCGCTTGTGTTAATAAATAATATGTAACTTGATGTGCCCACTCTAAATCTCGCGCACCGTATGTAAAAAACATGGAGCATTTCTGTCCCTTACCATCAAGTGTTCTCATCCATTCCTCAGCAACAGTGGGAGGTCTTCCTTCGAAAACTGGAAACCCAAAAATATACGCATCAAACTCTAAGAAATCAAATTGAGATTGTCTACTATCAGGTGTAATTATGTTTTTCAGTTTTACAGAATTTCCTTCTTTTTTTAAAATCGCAGCAATGTAATTTGAAATAGTTTCAGTTATTCCGGTTGCTGAGAAATAAAAGATTATAATATTCATTAGATTAATATGGAATACTAATTAGTGTTATTGAAGTTTAATACTAATAAAAACCTTTCAAATTTATTGTTAAATTATAGATGGATATCTTGACAGTTAATAAGTTGAATTTTTATTATTTTTAATAAAGTCAACAGAAAAAATTATAGAATTATTTTTATTATAACTCTATAGAGGTAAAATTATATGAATACAACAATTCAAATTGATGGTGAGACCAAGAAAAAATTATTCAGGATCAAGCTAAGATTAGAAGAGCAAAAGGGGCAAGCTGTAACATATAACGATCTCATTGAATATCTAATAGCAAGCCAACCATCGAACTTGATTAGAAAATCAAATTTACAGGAATTCAGAAGCTTAAAAGGAATATTACCAAAATCCGCATTGAAGACTTATTTAGACGAAAAAAGAAAAGATTTGAATAAAGAAGAAAAATTTGCCCCCATTAAAGAATAAACAGAAGTGATTCAATGAGTATTAAACAAATCTTAACTGATACCCCTAATCTTGTTTTGGACACAAATATTTTGCTTGGTTAATTTATGAGTAAAGCACGAGATATTAATTCTTTATTAGATTATTTTTTTATGAAAAAACTTCAAGAGAAGAAAGATGATTAAAATTGACTGATGTAGTTTCGACCAGATTAGATGAAAAAGAAATTGAAGAATTAAACAAGATCTGTGAAAAAGAAAGAATGCCTATTTCCCTAAATAATATCTTTAAAATACTTTCTCTTACTTTTAGATAACTTTATCTTTTTTATGGGCTTAGAATTAAACTCTTTCTTAGTACGATACCATTCATTCCAACTTGAATATTTTGAGCTCCATTCTATGAGCCGCTCTCTCTGATTTTCAGTATCCTTTTTAGCTCGTTGATAACTCACGAGACATTCTACAAAAAACTCTCGTGAATTTAAGATTTGTCGGATCTCTTTTAATTCTTCCCTTGAAAATACAGCAAAATATTCCAGCATGAATGTCATGAAATGTTTCACGCTTCGACATAATTGAATTAGAGCTGTCTTGGAGCCAATAATTTTTCGAAATATACACCAAAACCCTAAGAAATTTAAGATAATTTCACCGTCTAGCTCTCCTCCATCTAACAATTGTTCAAGATCTGGATCTTTACAACGTGAAATTACATAATTTAAAAATTTTATCGCGTGGTTTTTTTTCTCTTCTCTATTCTGCTTATTTAGTTCTTTTTCAGATAAGTAGGACTCATATTCCGAGATAAGGCTATCTCTTAAACACATTCTTTCTTTTTCAACTTCCAAAAATTCAATCCTTCTTGAAACCGTTTCTTTTTCTGAATCATCGATTTCTAAACCTTTTATATATAATGATTTGGCTTTTTCAAAATTGAAATAATTCTTTCGAAAATCTGAATATTGGTCACCCCAGCCAATATATCCCCAAGGATTCTTGGGAAATCTTTCGACTAGGTCTTTAAACTCCTTTTCACCCTCTTCTACTAGATCTAAAGCAAATAGCGCTTCTGCTATATATCTCAGGATGTTGTGAATGAAGAGATCATTCGATTCGGGAAAATATTCCAGTAATTCGCGGCATACTTTAATTAACTCCTGGAGTAAACTGGCGTTCCATAATGCCATCATGAGATCTTGGCTCCAATCCATGATATACTCAATGAAACTATATATATCATCAGCATCTTTTATATCTTTTATTTCGGGCTTAAACCTTTCTCTTAAATGTTCCCATGCTTCAAGCCAGACCTTGCTTGCCTTCTCATCCTCTTGATTATCGACAAATTCGTAACCCCTTTCCATCATTTCATTTATTTTCTCGGAATTGATAACCTCGGGAGCCAACCTTTCCCATAAGATTGTAGCAGCTAAGAAAAGGAAATCTGATTCGACACACTCAGGATCGATCGAGTATGAGGTTTCCCAATTCTTTACCAATTCTTCCACAGAATGAAAACGATGTACATCCAATAAAAATTGCACTCTTTTAAATTCAATACTGTAATCTCTCAATTCTTTGATAATTTCTTCAGTCGTGAGAGATTCAACTCGCTCCATTGTAAAGTGGGGTATAAGGTTTAAATTATGTTTTAGCATTTTCCAGCGCATGTATGAGTTTAATTTTTCCTCATCCTCCATGTCTATTCCAGCTTCCATGGCTTCCATCAATGTGGTCTTCATAAAACCCCAATTTGCTGGATTTAAAGCTACTTCCACTAAAAAATCATTCATTTGGTAAATGTTCATCCTAAGTTGCTCCGCATGTGTATCTGTGATGATCCCCTTATTTTTAAGAAACGATAAATAAGTCATTAAAACGGGAACGATTGCTTTAAAAAAGCTCTGTTCAATCACGATTTTTCTTGGGAGCACTTCGAGACAAATATATTCCAGAGCCGATGGCTCCCAATTTTCGGGCGTCTGAAGAAAATGCATGTACATTTGTTCAGTAATGTCATAAATGACCCAATATGCTTCGTTAATTTGGATGCTTGAGAGTTGCCGTGATTCAATACTATTAATAAAAGTATCGATCAAATTTTCGGTTTTTTTCATGAGTTTATCCCATTTTTTTTCCGAATAAGGGATCTCAGAAAAAGGGATTTGATCGGTATCTTTTTGAATTATTTTCTTAGTTTCTTTCATTTTATTTGATAACGACGTCGAATTAATGGTATATGTTTTCAGAATTTCCTTCGCAATGGATTTCTGCAAGATGTCTTGTAAAGATAAATAATTGATGAAATTGGTGATAATAGATTGAGTTTTAAGAAAACTGAGCCCCGAGAGTTCGGGCCAATGAGTAGGAACTAATTTTTGTATAAATGTATTTACGAAATCGACGTTAAATCGAGTGCGGTTGAATTTATTGTTGTTATGTTTGATGTATTCCTTTATAAACAATATAATTACTTTTTTTGTTAGCTTTAATTCTTGATCAGGGATATTATTTTTTTTTAAAGTGGCAATATATCTTGGAAATATTGTCTTGCACTCTTCCATGAAAGTCTTTACATTGAAGATTGATTTATCCATGAATGTTAAAGGATCGGTATTAGATTAAAAATCATTTGATATTCCGTTAATAATCTTAAGAAAATAGATTAGAAATAATAGATTGTCTCAGGACATTTCTTTTGCGAAAAATGATAAATTCTTATCCGTTTTCTTTTTTATAAATGTTCGATGATAAAATCTTTTAAGGAAAAATTACTCACGGTTTATTTAAGAAATTTTAGATGAGATTAATATTTAATAAAGGAACAATTACGATTGATGAGAAGATTAATGTTCCTTATTTTAAATGGGATAAAAGAGTAAATAAATATAGATCTGAAGCTCTTCATTACCCGGAAATCTTAGAACATCTTAAAAATTCCAAGTTTGCTTTCGAAGATAATGTCTTAGATTTAATACCGTGTCCATTTTTATCTTCAACGATAAAATTAAGAAACTATCAAAAAGACGCTCTAAAGAAATGGTTCCATAATAAAAAAGGCGCTGTTGTAATGCCAACAGGAGCAGGCAAGACCATTTTTGCAATGAAAATTATTGAAAAGGTGAATTCTTCGACATTTATCGTTGTTCCCACTTTAGATTTAGTCTATCAATGGAAAAAAGAGTTAAAGAAAGCATTTTCTATAGATATTGGAGAATTCACGGGAAATAAAAAGAAGCTTGGACCTATAACGGTCTCCACTTATAATTCCGCTTATATCAATGCTGCGTATTTAGGCAACAAGTTCAAACTTCTCATATTTGATGAAGTGCATCATCTTCCTTCCGAGAGCTTTAAACATATTGCCGAAATGTTTGCTTCTCCATATAGATTAGGGCTTACTGCTACTTTCGAGAGGGATGATGAACTTCACGAAGAATTACCCAAACTTATTGGTGATAAAATATATGAAATTAGTCCAGAACCTCTTGCCGGTGAATATCTTGCTGATTTTGAAACGAAGAAAATAACGGTAGATTTTACCGAGGAAGAGCAAGTTGAATATGATGGTGCTCAATCTACTTTTAAAAATTATTTAATTTCAAGAAATATCAAGATGAGAGGTCCAAAAGACTTTCAAAAGATCGTGATGCGTTCTGGGAGAGACCCTAAAGCGAGAGAAGCAATCCTAGCAAGGAATAAGGCAGAAAAATTAGCATTTAATTCAAAAAATAAAATAAACGAGCTCGCAAAATTATTAGATAAGGATAATCGAACAATTATCTTTACTAAGTACAATAACATGGTTTATAAGATATCTAAACGCTTCTTAATCCCATGTATCACTCATAAAACAAAAAAGGATGAGAGAAAAGAAATCTTAGAAAAATTTAAAGGGGGTATCTACTGCGCCATAGTATCATCTCGAGTTCTAGATGAGGGAATTGATGTTCCCGAAGCAAATGTTGGCATAATCTTAAGTGGTACGGGAAGCTCCCGAGAATATATCCAAAGATTAGGGCGAATATTACGTCCCGCTAAAAACAAAATGGCGATTTTGTATGAGATTGTCACTAGAAATACGATGGAAGTAAGAACATCCTATCGGAGGAAAAATTGAATGCTTGCTAAAAATTTACTATTAGTTGAATTCAGAGGTAGTAATGTTAAACCTAAATATCTTCATAATATTGATCAAGCAGAACAAATTATTTCAATCTTTAAAGAGAATAATGGGAAGAAATATAAAGAATTGAAAAAAGAAATCGCAAAATTAGAACGTGGACGAACGGATTATAAGGTTTTTCGAGCATTAACAGATTTAATTAAGAGAACTTGCGAATTTGCTCCAAACACAGATTTAGATGTTCTTGAAATAAGAAGGTCGTTATTTGAAAAAGGATTTGTTGTAGACGAGGAAAAAAGAGATTCGATAATCAAATCTATTGCAAGAGATTTTGGAGTTTCTAAAGAAGATATTGAAAATGCTATGTTTGCTGACTTGCCAAAAGAACAAGAATTAAAACAAATTAATGCACCCTCTCCGGAAGAGCTCGTGAGAAAATATAATCTATCGCTTACACAAACTCTCCTATTTAATGCTACCGAAATGTTTTTTACTGTAGGAGAAAATTATCAACAAATATTTAGAACCATTAATTATCTTGGACTAATGTATGAAACAGATGGGACGGAGATACGGGTAAATGGCCCTGTTTCTCTTCTAAGAAATACAAAAAAATATGGTAGTTCCCTAGCAAAGATTATTCCGTACATTACAAAATCAATTAATTGGTCAATTGAAGCAAAAATCGAAATGGAAAGAGGCAATGAACCAAGAATTTTTACTTTTAATTTAAATTCAGGTGATAATATCCCGCTTCCAATGAATGAGGAGAAAGAAATCGAATTTGACAGCGAAGTTGAAGAGAAATTCTACAAAGATCTCACGCTCTACGCTTCAGATTGGGAAATAAAACGGGAACCCACGTTTATTAAAGCTGGCAATTATGTTATCATCCCCGATTTTGGATTCTATAAAAATGGCATGACAATATTTTTAGAAGTAGTGGGATTTTGGACTCCAGAATACATTCAGAAGAAAATTAAAAAGTTTAATCTGACCGATACTAAGATTATCGCTGCGGTTAATCAAAATCTTAAATGTTCTAGAGCGGATTTTCCAGGAGAAGTAATATTTTACAAAAAACACATCCCGATTAAACCCGTCTTAGATATTCTAAAAAGAGAAGAAGAAAAGAAAATCAAAAAAGAAATTGCTAACAATAAAACCATTAAAATGGATGAAGATATAATTGATTTGAAAATCAAGGCAATACAATTAAACATTAGTCCTCAAGCTTTAGAACGAATTGAATTACCCGGTTATTTTATTATGGGTAAAAAGCTGGTTTCAAAAGAATTTTTAGATAAATTAAAGAATGAAGTTGGAGAAAAAAGGAAATTTTCGGAGATTAAAAAAATCTTGGAAAAATATCAATTAACAGATAAGGCATTAGAATTGATTGGATATAAAGTTGTATGGAAAGGTCTAATTCCCGTAAAAATTATTGAAATTAATTAAATGGACTTTGAACTACCACACCCTAAAGGGTGATGGATTCCTTCTTCCTCGAAAACTGCCCGAAAAGATCCTGAAGTATCTCTTTAGGTCTTACATCTTCTCCAAAGGCGTGACTTCCCGTGGTTCCAACGGTAGTTTTATCATTGTGGATGATCGTGATATATTTCTCTTCTTTTAAGATCCTTATTCCTTCAACTCTCAGATTAACAGAAGCGTTTTCGTCCCTTTCATGGATAGCTCCACAATCCAAACACGTCCACACCCTTTCTTTTAAGGTAAGGTTGTTGTTTTTCCAACCGCAGCGTGAACATAGTTTACTGGAAGCAAAAAATCTATCTACGAGTACGAAATGCTTTCCTAACCATTCCATCTTATATTTTAAATAGGTCGTGAATTGATACCATGAGAAATCTAAAGAAACCGATTTTGATAAACCAGAATTGAACTTTTGCATTCCTTTCATGTTTAGGTTTTCTAAAATAATAGCATCAAACGCGTCAGCTAATTTTCGGGTGAGCTTATGTGTCCAATCCTTCTTTCTGTTGTATATTGTATCGTAGTGTCGTGCTAATTTCAAACGTGCTTTTTCTCGATTCTTAGAACCTTTTTTCTTTCGCGAAAGTTCCTTGTTTAGCTTCTTGGTCTTTTTCTGCTCTAAACGGTAGAATCGTGGATTCTTCATCTTAACAAGATCGTTCACCAAGAAATTGTTGGCTGACATATCAAACGCAGTTATATCCTTCTCATGTACCTCTTGTAGTTTTTTTAGATCCTTCTCCGCCTCTAAGGTCAGAGAAACGAAATATTTGTTTGATTTCGTTTTTTTAATAGTGGCGTGTTTGATCGATTTGGAAAACACCCTCTTATCGTTATATCTAAGCCATCCTAGTTTCGGTAACTTTAATTTTTTTCTTTCAAAATCAATCTTGATGTTTCCATTCGTTTGTTTGGTCGTATAAGTTTCCTTTCCCTTCTTTGACTTGAGTTTTGGAAAGCCGACCTTACGACCTTTTTTTAAACCGTTAAAATGGTTTTGAAACGCCTTAAACAAATGCTCTCTTGAGGCTTGTAAGGCAATGGAATCAGCTTCTTTTAAAAACGGAAACTTGACCTTATATTGTTTTTCGGTTTTATAGGTGTGCTTCTTAAGCGCATCTTTATCGTCTTTAAACCGTTCGTAGACCTCCCTCCTCTCACTAAGCATCCGATTGTAAATGAAGCGACTACACCCTATTGTTTTGCGAATCTGAATCCGTTGCGTCTTGTTCGGATATATCCGAACGTTGAAAGCTCGAATCATTTGTACTTAAAAAGAAAGAATCGTTCTTTAAATGGATTATAGTACGGTGGTTTTATGATTTTTTTTTCAAAAAAATAGTGCTTAATTCATCACCCCCATAAATGGTGGTGTTTTCTTAAGCGTTCATGATAAAACGAAAAAATTGCGGGGGAATAAATGAGGGAAAGATTGATTTTGGTTCTAACATAATTCCATATAACCTACAATAAAAAATTAAAAGAGATAAAAACATTATAGAATTAGGAAAAAACTATACAAAAATAAATTAAAATTTATTTATGATTGAAGAGATACTTTCAAGGATTCGTAATATTTTTATTGGTCGTAAACCAGAGCTTCAACGATTAAAGGGACTTTGGGAGTTAGCTTGTCAAGATAAGGAGCACTTGGTTTATGTTTTTTTAAACGCTCCGGGTGTTGGAAAGACTACGTTGATTCACCATTTTGGAAAATTTTTAGAATCTGAAAATAAAGGTATTTTCATAAAATTCGTTTGTAATAGTGATTATGATTCACCTTTTAGATTAAATAAAAGCATTATTAAATCAATTGATAAAAAGATTAATCAGAATTATAATTTAATAGAAAAGTATATTAGCCAGAACTTTAAAAAAGACCATAGAGAGAGGTATAGACAAAAGTTTAAGCGTTTACGGGAATTAACAAACGAGATCTTAATGAAATCAACAATTTCATTGAATGATATATATGAGATATTTCTTGATTTAGCTGAAATCATTCCAATCTTTTTTGCTGCTGATGAAATTCAAGAATTTCAAAAATTAGCGTTTAAATCCGTTGAAAACGAGGGAGAAACCGCTTTACACTATTTTACGAGGTTATTGAAGAACTTATTGAATCTAAGGATATTATTGATACTCTCAGGAACGCGTTATCGTATATTGAGTCAAATAGGTAGCAAGATCGGATCTCCCATTCGAGAAAAAGTAGAATCGTTAGTTATTAAAAATTTCAGTAGAGAAGAAATTTTAGAGTATGTAGAGCAAGTTAATGAGTTAATTAAGATAGCCGACATGAAGCAAGAAGAAGATGATGTTCTTGATCTTGTAAATAATTACAGGCAATTTCTTTTTGCATTTAGTGGCGGTCATCCTCGCACTATCGAAAGAATAACAATGTTATTTTTAAATAATATAAAGTTTTTACTGGAAAAATCTGGGTATGAAGATTATGCGAAACTGGTTAATTTTTTGCTTCCTCTCAGTAAAAAATCGTTCGAAAATACATTATTGACAAAAGAGAAAGAGAATGAATTAATTAAATTAAGTTCCAATATTCAATTTTCTATTGTTAAAAAATGGATTATAGAACGTTCTTATAACGGTCATTTGCTAGGACAATCTCCAGATGTTATAGATAATCAGAGCGCTAAGGAAGAAGTAGATGATATCATATACAATTTGATGAACCTTGGCTTCATCGTGCAAAATGGGATGTTTAATTATTATATCACAAGTTATTTTCATTTCCTCGCATTTCTCAAACCTTATCATGAAAACCACGAGATGTTCCTCAAGGAAGTGCTTCACAATAAATTTTTTGAATTAATGTGCGGTTTTCATTCAGGATTTGGCTATACTTTTGAAAATATTTTTTCTACGACTCTAATTATATACGGAAGTAAAGCACAAAAAAATGCAACTCTTCCCCTTGATGCATCACTATTAAAGGGTTTAATGGTTCTTAAAGAAAAGATAAATTGGTCAAAATTATCGCTTGAGCTTAATATTCTATATCAAACTCCGATAGCAAAAGCGGTGGATGCCATAATTCATCAAGAAAACGAGCTTGTATTAATGCAAATTACAACCGCACGCCAACCAGACTCATCTAAAATAGACATGTTGGTTAATCAACTGGATTTCCTCGATCACCGACAATTAAAAATAGGCAATATAAAACAAATCCGAGGATGGATAGTATCTCTATACGAATTCACTTCCGAAGTTCCCACTCACAAGAACCTTCTTGTTACTGCGGGAGATTCGTTAATTCCTATCTTAGGGGAAGATCTATTTGCGAGACTTCGAGAAGTTAAGCAATCTTTCTTGAAATGAAATTTTATCATTTAATTAATTGTATATACAAAGCATATACAACTTGTGGTAATACGAAGATATTTCTCTAACCACAATTTTCCTCTGAAATTATTTAGTTAAATGTCTAAAAAATCAATCAATTATTTTCAATAAAAATCTTAAAAGGTAAGATATATGCTGTGAGCTCAATAATGCTAGCTTAATAGTAATTTAATAATAAATTCTTTAAAGTAAGAGAATCTTTTAATTTAGAAACAATGTGATTTATATATGACTATAAAGCAAAGAGATACCTCAAGTATCGATGATTTTCCACTCAATAAAGCGTTAGTGCTTGAATGCTTCGATGCTTGGACGTATACTAAGGGTGAGGGATATTTTCGAGCCCACGCAGTAGTGTCATGGGAATCTAAAGAAAATAGAGTATTGGGTAAAGTGGAGGGTTCCTGGTCGCCTTATTACAAGACAGAGCTACGCATTAAAAATAATCGATTAATTGGGAGCTGTTCTTGCCCAGTGGGTTCCGATTGTAAGCATTGCGTTGCCTTGGCTCTACAATGGTTAGAGGATAAAAACAATCAAACGAAAAAAGGTAGAACCCCGAACGCCCAACAGCTTAAGTTAGTAGAGGAAGAAAGCCTTCTTGAAGGGGAACTCGAACCCCCGAGAGAATTTAACGATGTCTTAAAGATTCCTTTGGAACTAAAAAGGAATCCGATTCAAGACATTAGCGTTTATCTTAAATCCCTTACTCGGTCTGACCTTGAGAACTTAACTAATTTTTTCATGAAGGCATTTACTAAAAATCAAAAAATCATAGTTTTTACGCCAGAATTCATCTTGATAACCTGGAGATCTCATTTAACGCAATTAGATGACGACTTCAACGAGTTCAAAACCAAGCATGGAGTTAACGAAGTCCAATCCCCCCTAAAAATATTGGAACAAATCAAGGACGAGAGTAATGGGGCGCAATGTGTTCAAGCTTGGTTCGAGGGATACGCGGATCTTATGAATCAGATAAAAACTGAATGTCAATTGCGAGGAATATTTGAAGCGGACGGGGAAGAATTATATGAATATTATAAAAGCGAAGAGTATGATAGAGCTAAGGCTGAAATAGAGGAAAATGCGAGTGAGCGTTATGAAGAATCCTATAGAAAATGGGACTATGATTATGATGACTATCTAGAACCTTATGAAGATTTCGATCTCGACACGGGCACGCTAAAATCTTACATCGAAGATTTCTTCAAATGGATCCTTGATCCCGTGCAAGATGTTTGTGAATATATCTTATTGCTTCATCAACATAACTTGGAATCTCATGTTAAATTCTTAATTACAGAAGGAATTCAATGGTTAAAGGATTTAATGCTACCTACTGAGGAATTGGGTGTTGACCCAAAAAATATCTCGGCACTACAAGACTTAAAGAGTGTAATCGATATAAAATTATCGTTTCTCACTACATTTTCAAGCGAGACTGATCAGCTTGATTTTTTATTCGACCTTTTTGCGCAAAATTCCAGCCAGCAGAATTCCGAAGTAATTTTATCTCAACTTCATCGTTTGAACCCTACTGAAAAGAACACCAAATATTTTATTAAAAAGATATTAGAGGATTTTGAACGTGTTCCAAAATGGGAAAAATTTGTTTTATTAAAGCGGTTAATTGATAAACACGCTTCAGTATCTATAATGTCCTTTTTAAAAGCTTCAATCGATTCATTGTCTAGAAATCCCGATGCGGGGCTGGTACTTAAGGAAGTCTATGGTATTTTAGAAGGGCAACCAGTAGATTGCACCATAGAAATGGAATCGAGTTTATTAGAGTCAAGCTTAAAAGTCCCACAAAAGAATTACGATGGAAGCATGAGCTTATATCGAGAAACCGTGGATTGGCTCGTGAGTTATTACTTTCAGAAAGAAATGTCCGAACGCGCGTTTAATCGTTTAATCGAATTGGTAACAAAACGTCCGAAAGCATTTGAATTCAGACATTACAAACTTCTCAAAAAATTATTGCCTTCCTTGACAGATCAAAAAGTTCCCGAATTCGAAAGTGCTATTTCAATAATCCTTCAAAAAGGTGACAAAGATGTAGCGTTTCGATTATTAATAACTCTGGGAAAGTTCGACAATGCTTGTGAGAGGATAAAAAACCTTTCCACATCTACATATTCATATTTCAACCATAATACCACTCAGTGGGGTGCCATCACGCAGTTGATCCCGCATATTTCTTCAATTGCAGATAAAAACAAAGAATCAATGATTAAAAATTTAAAAGCTCAAATTACTAACTGGCTTTCGCATAGCAGTAGGAATCGCCCTGATGCTAGCATTGCTGAAGCGATTTCGCAAATTAGGACGATAATTATCGCATTTAAGACTCAAAATGGAGAAGCTTTATGGCAGAAGTGGTTTAAAACATTTTCAAATAAACATTGGCGTCTGCGAAATCTCCGTACTGCGCTAGCAACGAGAGGGATTGAGATGAAAAAAACTTAACGAGGCTGGGGAAGTGTTAATCATAGTAGAAGAAAGTCTTTACAAATCT
>JAUWHC010000319.1 GCA_030606095.1 Promethearchaeota archaeon
TATTTTCTATCCAAATCCTTCCTTTATATTTTTCTATTATCTTTTTCACAAGAGATAACCCTAACCCCATTCTATTACTAGTTCTATCAATTCTCGTAGCTCTCAGAAAAAGATTTTCTTTCATTTCGTCTGGTATTCCCATCCCATTATCAATTATTTCTAATTTAACATAATTAATGCTTTTTTCTTGATACTTGGAGATCTTTATTAAAATCTCTACAGTTGAATTAGTATTATATTTTACAGCATTTATTAAAATATTTTCAAAAACTTCTCGTAAAAGTTCGTTTGCTTTAACATAAAATTCTTTTCTATTAGAGTCAATTTGAATATTAAATTTTCTATCTTGGTAACTATTAATTATATATTCTGTAGTTCTTTTTAGAACTTCACAAACTTCTATCGATTTTATAGAAACCTTTGTTTCTTCGATTTCAGTAAGATATCTCACATTTAATATTAATTTAGCGCCTCTATTAATCTGTTTTTTAACAATGTGTATAAATTCGTCTGTTTTTTTTTCTTTTCTTGGTTCTTTTTGATCTAAAAATAAAAGTTCTACAGATAATCGTATATTTTGAAGGATATTACTCATGTCGTGAGCAAAAAGATCTTTATAAAAATTTGCACGATCGTAAGCTTCACGAAATTTTTCTTCTGATTTTCTTAATGCTTCCTCTGTTTGTTTCTGTTCGGTAATATCGATCCCCATTCCTCCAAGATAGGGCGTATCACCTATCATTATCCGTAGCCCCGTAAAATAATAAGGATTTTTTTTACTACTTTTAGATATGAACTCTGCTTCTGCTGTAGATTTGCCTTTAATAAATACTTCTTGAATTCTACTATCCATAATCTTTTTATCTTTTCCTCTAAAGAAATCAAGTATGCTCATTCTTGATATCTCTTCTGATGAATATTCAGAAACTTCTTCAAAATTTTTGTTCCATCTAAGAAATTTGCCCTTCTCATCAAAAAAATAAAAAATTCCAGGTAAACTATCAATTATTGATTCAGAAAACGTCTTGGCTTTCCTTAATTCCTCTTCTGCTTGCTTCCGTTCATTAATATTATGCGAACATTTTTTAAGTTCATCTTCCATATTTTTATATTTTGTAATATCTTCTATATGAACTAAAACTAAATCAGGTTCAATAAAAACGCTTTTTAAAAATAAAGTTTTTTTTTCCTGAATATTTTTCATATTGTATTTAATTTCTCTCATAATATTAACGCGATTATTGGCACATCGACATAGTTCTTCTAAAATTACCGGTTGATCTTTATACATTTTAGATGCTTTAGTTCCTAAGTAATTTTTAATTTTTTCTTTAGCTATTTTTTCCACAGCTTTATTATAATTAATCAGAATCAAATTATTTTGTACTTTTTGCCAAATATATGACGGAATAGGAATTTCCTTAAAAAGAGCTAGAAATTTTTTTTCTGAAGCGTTTTTTATATCGTTCAAATCAAATCATTTTAATTTTTTAATAGAAATTAAAAATTTTATAGACAAACTAGATTAAAAAAATAATCTATTTATTTATATTAAAACATATTTACCTATTTCATTTGTTCTATCATATTAAAATATAGGATAATATATAAGGAAAAATAAAATCTTACTAAATCTTCATTAAGAAATCCTTAGTATTATTATTTTAATCTAACTTTAAAAGGTATATTGCATAATTTGGACATGAGATCGCTTAGATGTAATAATTTTAAATTATCTTTATTTACTCTAGCTTTTAAATGAAATCAACAAAATGAAGCTACGAAAAATAGGATTGGCTCTCTTTATCAAAACCAAATACATATTCAATAGGTATCCCATCGGGGCGTTGTTCGGGTGGAACATACACAATTCTTAAATTAGGAATAAATGTGCCAATTCCATTTTTTGCGAGGACAATTGCGGGATGATCGCCTTCCCTAAAAATTTCCTCACTGATTTTAAGAGTAATTGCTCTACATTGCCGCTCATCAATAACTCCTAACGAATGAATATATTCGTGTAGTAAGATGTGATAAGTGTATGCCCAGACGATTTCATAAGGTTGAGAATCTAAAATGATTTTTAAGGGAGATTTATTCATAACAATTTCCGTTCCAGGATGAAGATGCATCCCACCTATAAAACCTCCACGGAACATTCCCATTTCGACCAATCCTAAGCTTAATCCAGCTCGATGGCGTCCTAATATATTTTTTACATCCCTCTTAACGTTCTCAAATATTTCGGGCATTTCTTTCTTTAATTCGCTTAGGTTCAATATACCACCTTATAAATTTCCTAATTTAAATTCTTATGAATTGTAAATTGTAAAATAAATTATAAAATGAACGATTTTAAAAGTCAAAAAACCAATCATCGTCATCTTCCCATAGAAAATCCATGAATGACGATAAGTCCTTTAATAGATTTGTTACGTCTAATTTATGTGTTGCGCGCTTGAAAGGGTCTAAGTCTGAAAAAAATAGATCTTCCATAAGGTTATCTATATTTATCCTTTGACGGAATTGAGCAGGATTGTAAAATAATGTATAAAAAATTTCTCTTTCTAAATTTTCTAATTCAGGTCGCTTTTTTAAAAAATCCTTTTGATAAGTAACATTAATTATATTTTTTAGTTCCACAATATAGCATTCTTTATTTTGCAGTAATTTCCTTCTTTCTAACTCGAATTCCCTAATTTTATGTTCAATATCCTTGATCTGTTTGCCTAAAAATCTGATTTTTTTATTTGGAGTTTTAATGTTCTCATATTTAGTATCACATCCGATATCTTTTAGATTAATAGATTTGGCATCGTTTTTAATCTCAGCCATACTATACTGGATATTGTAATAATCTGGAGAAATATTAATTCTGATCGAGAGATTACATTTTATTCGATATTTGCCACCGCGTTTTTCTTCACCGATCCTTTCAACTACATTATTAGTGCTTAAGAGTTCTAACTGGCTATGGACTGCTTGCCTTGAGATGCCTAGAATTTTAGCTAATTCTGATGGGGAGTGGGGAACTTTTGCTAGTTTTGACAATATAATTCGTCTAGTGGGATTTCCTAGAATTTCTAATAAGCTATCTAAACTAATGAATTGCTTGGTTTGACTCTCTTTTTCCACTTCCATTTTTATCATCTTTTTAATCTATTAATTTAAATATTTATTTATACAGTTCTTCAGGTGCTTTAGAATATTGATCGTGAATTTTTTTGGCTCTATCTGCTCCTTTAAGGATTTTTTCAAGTGCCTCATCGAAATCTGCTTTTGATATTACAACTTCATTCACTAATTGAGACCTAATGTGTTTAATTTTCTCTTCTAATTCTTTTATGTCTTTATTACTAGCTTTTTCGGATTGTAATTGTTTTAATTGAATATTATAGTCTTGTATTTCCTTCCTTTTTTCGTTAAAAGCTGGAATAGATCTTCTGATCGTCAATAATGTCGCTTCTTCGCAAAGGGCTTGGACATCAGCACCAGTATAGCCCTCGAAAGCTTTAACTAAGCCCTCAATATTAACATCGCTTGCAAGTGGTTTATTTTTGAGGTGAATTTTAAATATAGCTTTACGTGATTCTAAATCCGGCATAGAAACCCCGATATGTCTTCCAAATCTTCCAGAACGTAATAACGCGGGGTCAAGCATGTCAGGTCGATTTGTCGCAGCGAGTAAAATAACATTTTTTAGATCTTCTAAACCATCCATTTCGGTTAATAGTTGGGAAATGACTTGATCAGTTACCTCTGAGCTTGCAGACCGCCCCCTCACTCCTGCAATTGCATCGACCTCGTCAAAGAATATAATACACGGAGATGCTGACCTCGCTTTTCTAAACGTTTCTCTCACTGCC
>JAUWHC010000382.1 GCA_030606095.1 Promethearchaeota archaeon
AAGATATATATTTAATTAAAATTAAAGGCTTACTTATGTGATTATTATATCATTTTCAGTTGAACTAATTTTAGCTTTTATAATTTTAATACCATTTATTATAATAAATCTATTTTTATGGATTGGTGCTTTATTTCAAAAAGTACTCTCGTCATTTCTACAGAAGGCTTTTAAAGTAGAAGATAAATTTAAAGAGTCCAAAAAAAAATTATTTAAATGGATAAATTTTATTATCTGGATATCAATTGGAACCATAAATGTATTATATTTAGACAACCCCGTTTCTTTGGGCGCAATATTTATATTTTTAGCGTTCCATAGTGGAACTAACCTTAGTAAACGTTTTGTTTTTGGTATTCACGACATTAAAGCAATGAAATTCCATTTACCAAATTCAAAAACAACAAAAATCGCCTCTTCCATTGTTAAAGTCAGTATTGCATTAGAATTATTGTTTTTATTATCTTGGGGATTATTGTATAAGTACCTCAGCGTTTCGATTAAGTCAAATTTAGGTATAGAAGTGAATATTTTACTATTAATTCTATGGAGTTCTGGTTTAATTTATGGAATAATTTTCTCAGTGATTCAAAGCAGCTTTTCAAAACAAATTTTACTTAAGAATGAAATTGGCATAGCTTTACTGTTGTCGGGAGAAGGCTTTAAAGAAAAGATTAAGAAAGAAAATCTTCTTAAGAAGCTTTTCAAGCAATGAGTAAATTTATTTTAAAATAATTATTTTGTAGTCCAACCACCATCTAATCTCAAATCTGCTCCGGTCATATAAGAGGAATCGTCTGTTGCTAAAAAGAGAATCCCTGTGGCAATTTCTTCAGCTTTTGCCCAGCGACCTATAACACTTTCTTCTTCGAATTCTTTCTTAACGGCATCGTAGTCAACACCCCTATCTCTAGCTTGTTTTGCTACATCGCTCTGTAGCATTGGTGTGTCGGTAGCACCTGGACTCACGCTATTAACTCGAACATTATAAGGTGCTAAATCTAATGCTAAAGCTCTTGTGTAACCTAACACGCCTGCTTTCGTAGAGCAGTAATTTGCATGAGCCACTTGACCAATGTGCGCTGCTACAGACGCTAAAGTGATAATAGTTCCAAACCTTTGCTTTTTAAAGTAAGGAACCGCAAATTTACACGTGTGGTGCGTACCTTTAAGGTTTACATCAATTAACAAGTTATAATCGTCATCTGGAAAAGTCTCAACTGGTCCTACTCTCACAACACCTGCATTAACTATTAAAACATCAATTTTTCCATACTTATCTATTGTAGAATCAATCATATTCCTAACTTCATCGGAATTTCTCACATCTAATTTTACGATTATCGTTCTTTCTTTAGCACTTCCTAAAGCTTCGTACGTTTCTTTCAATCCGCTTTCGTCAATATCAGAAAGGACTTGAATTGCCCCTTCTTTAGCAAATAAAATAGCCGTAGCACGACCAATCCCCGAAGCAGCCCCAGTTAAAACCACAACTTTGTCTTTTACTCTCAATTTATTATCACTTTCATTTAATAACTATTTTTTTATCTAGATGTGATAATCTTTCACAACCAGAACTAGTAATTCTATAGCAATCTTCAACACCAACTAAACCTTGTCCTCGCACATTTAACCAAACCTCAATATCCATGACCATATTTTTTTCAAAAGGAATGTTCATTGCACCTGTGGGGCCAAAAAGATGAGCTTCTTCACATTCTAATCCAATACTATGTGCTGTAATAAGATAAAAGCCTTTTTTTGTAATTTTCTTTAAATAGGAGCGAGCTTCTTCCCTAAATTCACTAGCATTAACTCCTGGTTTAATATTATCAACACAATATTCTTGAACTTGTATCATATAATCCATAGCTTCGTTAGCTTTCTTGGGGATTTCCCCAACAACGACACCTCTACTCACATCAGAGATGTAACCTTCCCATACAGCTCCAAAATCAAATCTTACAATGTCATTTTGAGTTATTGGGATTCCTAAACCTGGTGCTTCTGGATCTGAAGGACCAATGCTCATTGTTAAATGATCCCATCCCCAAGCTCCTTCATCTACTATCGTTCTTCTTGCTATTTGCAACAATTCTGTATCTAATACATCCAATTTTACGGCATCTATACACGCTTGTATTGCCTTTTCAGCTACTTCAGTTGATTTTCGAATTCGCCTTACTTCTTCTTCAGTTTTAATCAGGCGCATGTCAATAAATGCTTTGTCAGCATCAACAAATTTCGCATCTGGGAACTTCTTTTGCAACGCTTCAGACTGGTACCGAGGCATGCAAGATTCAAGACCTATTGTTTTATTGCCTAAATCCCATTCTTCAACTTTTTTTAGCAAGATTTTTATCGTAGCTTCTAAGGAGGCAGCACGAAATACTTTACTTGGGTCGATCCAAGAAAACTCTTCTATACTATCATATAAAGACCATAAAATCGCATATTCTTCTCCATCTCTATGTATCATAGATAAATTTGGGTATTGGTTGGATAGTACATATAAAATAGGATTTGGAGCAACATGGGTTACTGGTAAACCTGTAGTATAAAATACATTTACTGGAGTTGAGGCTATTAGAAGATCAATATCATATTTTTCTAAAAATATTCTTGCTCTTTTCTTACTATATCCAATTGGGTCGACTATCTCATATCACATCTTTTAAATAATAATTGATTAAAATATAATCTGAGTTAAAAACTTATAATAAAATTTATCTTAGGTAAAGCTAAATCTTTATTATCGATTTTGGAAACATTCTACAAGATTAATAACATACTTATAAATATCCTACTAGAAAAGATTAATTATGGATTTTGTTAAATACGGTATTATTGGATCTGGTGCTGTCTGGAGGTTTCATAGATTTGGATGTAAAAATAATCCAAAAATCAAATTTAAAGCTGTTTTTGACATTAACGAGAAAACTGCTAGAAGGTGCGCTAAAGTCAATAAGATGACTTATTGCAGCACTATTGATGATTTGCTAAAAAGCGATATTGACGCAGTATTGATAATGGTTCCACATTTCCTCCACGAATCGTATGTCATTGCGGCAGCAGAAGCGGATAAGCATGTACTCTGCGAAAAACCGATGGCTACTACGCTCGAAGGCTGTGACGATATGATTAAGGCAACTAAGAAAGCGGGTGTTAAATTTATGATTGCCGAAAACCATCGATT
>JAUWHC010000271.1 GCA_030606095.1 Promethearchaeota archaeon
TATTAAAATTTTGAATTCCTTGTTGGCAATTACGATTGAGGGGCAAATTATTGTAATATGATCAAATTTCGTGTTAATGACATTAATAGTAGGACAAATATCTGGAGTGATTAACTTTTGATTTCGTAATTTGATTAAGACGTCTACTTTTTTATTTTGTTCTACTAACGATTGAACTAGCGTTTTAAAAATATTAAAGTGAAGAACAGTCCCTGCTCTAATTCCATTTTCCTCGCAGACGATATATTTAATTAAAAGTTCTTTTCCAGAAATAAGTACTGGAACTATTTTTGCTTGCGAGCTTAGGCTCAATTTAACGTACCCTTTCATTTGCGGGTCATAGGGCTGTAAGTAATACCAATCGTTTTTATTGTTTCTTCCTCCACGAAATCTAAAAATTATAGAAGAACCATTAGGAATATCTTGATTTACTGAAAAAGTAATCGAAATGTCGCTTAGAGTTCTGACATTTACGAATTTAGGTTCTACTTTTAGGCTTTGTAATTTAATTTCAAGCTCTTTCAAATTATAATTTCACTAATCTCTTTTATTAACATTTGTGTTATTTTTAAGAACAGTAATCAAAATTGCAATAAAAATTAAAGTGCATCCTAACCAACCCACCAGACTCATTGTTTCATTACCAATAATGAAAGAAGCAAAAATTACAGCAAATACGGGTTCCAGAGTAAAGATTATAGCCGTTTGAGATGGTCCTTGATGTTGTTGCCCCCAATTTTGAAAGATAAAAGTTCCAGCTGTAACGATAACCCCCATATAAATCATAATCAACCAAAAAGGTAAACCCACATTTATTAAATCGAATGTCTCATTAAATAGAAAAGAGCTTCCAAAACAAAATAAACTAATTGTAGTTAGTTGAACAATAGAATAGAGGTAAACATCTACGAGTCGAACGAATTTATCGGTTAATACGATATGAAACGCACAAAAAACAGCGCAAATAAGAACTAAAAAATCTCCAACTATGATACCTGATTCTCCCTCTAATAATAATAAGGCCATACCAATCACAGAAATAATTACGGCTAGCCAATTCCTCTTTTTTAGCTTTTTTTTAAACCAAAACCAGGTTAAAAAAGGCACCATGATAGTGCTTAGTCCCGTAATAAAACTTGCCTTACCCGCGGTAGTAGTTTGAAGACCAAACGTCTGAAAAATAATTGCAAGACAATAAATTAAGCCGGTTAAAGCACCATATAAGATGATTTTCTTGTTAATTTTTTTTATGTGAATAAAATAGGGAATAAATCCAATAATCGCTATTGAAAACCTTAGTCCAAGATATAAGAAAATAGGTACTTCTTGAGTGAGATTTTTTGTAATTATGAATGTTGTGCCCCATAGAATAGTTGTGGATATCAATAGGATATTTGCTATTACTTTCTGCTTAGATGATGGAGCGTGACTATTTTTTTTTTCCATTCTATTTTTTATAGTTTTTTCTAAAAATTAGACTTGTTTATTTTTATATAGTTATGAAAAAATTAGTGAAAATCATCAAAAATGCTATAAATTCATTAAAAATGCTGTAATCGCATATTTTGTATGTAAATATTTTTAAATAGCATATAATTAATCATTTTAATATAAACTTTCTTTTCAAATTGGTTAGGAGAATAAAGAATCGGTGATTATTTGAACAAAACTTATGCAGAAATAAACGAAAAAATTAATAATGGTAGTGTAGTAGTAGTTACGGCGGAAGAAATGATAAAAATAGTTGAAGATAGAGGTGTTAAAGTAGCTGCTGAAGAGATTGATGTAGTTACCACAGGAACTTTTGGACCGATGTGTTCCAGCGGTGCTTTTTTAAATTTTGGGCATTCTGATCCTCCCATAAAATTCGAACACCTATGGTTAAACGATGTCCACGCTTATCATGGGAACGCGGCTGTCGATTGTTACATTGGGTGCACCAGAATGGCGGATGTTCGACCGTTTGAATACGGTGGAGGTCATGTCATCGAGGATCTCGTTTCTGGAAAACCAATAAGGCTTAGGGGAAACTCAAACACTACTGATTGTTATCCTTTAGCTGAAGTGGATACGGAAGTCACTCTAGATAGCATCAATCAAGCTATATTATGCAATCCAAGAAATGCTTATCAACGGTATGTGTGTGCGGTAAATAGCTCTGATAAAACATTATACACTTACATGGGTAAGTTACTACCAAAATTTGGCAACGCCCATTACGCAGGGGCGGGGTGTTTAAGCCCTCTAAATAACGATCCTGATTATGAAACAATTGGTCTTGGTACAAGAATTTTTCTTGGGGGTGGTATAGGGTATGTGATTGGCGAAGGGACTCAACATAACCCCTCAAACAGATTTGGAACATTATTTCTTAAAGGAGATCTAAAGCAGATGAGTTCTAAATATTTACGCGGCGTAGCTTATGAAAAGTACGGCACAACTATGTTTGTTGGCGTTGGAATTCCGATTCCAATTTTAAACGAAGGTTTGGCTAAGAAGACCGCAATCAAAAACGAGGACATTTTAACAGACATAGTTGATTATAGTGTACCTAGAAGAGACAAGCCGATATTAAAACAGGTTAGTTATAAAGAATTAGAAAGTGGGTATATTGAGATTAATGGAAAGAAAGTCAAATGTTCGTCGTTATCGTCCCTATTTTACGCGCGTAAGATTGCTGAAACTCTTAAAACTTGGATTAATGAAGGTAAATTTTTCTTAAACCCCCCCGCAGAGACGCTTCCAACAAATACAATTTTTAAACCAATGAAACAAACATCCGA
The DNA here is from genome assembly GCA_030606095.1 of Promethearchaeota archaeon. Taxonomy (GTDB): domain Archaea; phylum Asgardarchaeota; class Lokiarchaeia; order Sigyniarchaeales; family SOKP01; genus SOKP01. The sequence goes on from JAUWHC010000271.1 coordinate 2,784, forward strand.
GTTGAAGTTTGTAAAAGAATTTAAAAGACAGGCGATAAAATGTTTTGATGATTGTGATTTAAAGAAGATTGCAGAGAAAATTATTGAAGAGAACATGAATCACATCGTTATAACAGATCGAGAAAACTATCTTAAAGGAATCGTGACTAGTTTTGATGTGACCAAAGCAATTGCTCAAAATAAAACAGAATTGACAGATATTATAACAAAAAAGGTAATTACTACTACAGACAACGAACCAATTGGACTTGCTGCCAGACGAATGAAAAATAACAATATTTCAGCATTACCGGTTGTTGATGAAAGTAAAAGAGTAATTGGAATAATTACTTCGGAGGAGTTGATGTAATACGACTATAATTAATTGCACCTTACCGTTCGGAGCTATAAGAGACATTGATGATTATTCGAAAATCATAAACGAGATTTTAGAATACGATATTACATTTAACATTCTAAAATTTTCTACAGGAACGAGTGGCGTGAACTTCTTGTTAGATGTTCCTGAAAATAAAATGAAAATCATTACTGACGCTTTACAAAGAAACGAGGTAGTTGTAAATAAAAAGGGAAGGGTCATAGTTAACGATGATAAGTGTATTGATTGTGGTGCTTGCATATCTCTTTGCCCGACCGATGCTCTGCATTTTAACATGGATAAACGCTTAGAATTATCGTTTGAAAAATGTATAGGGTGCTTATTATGCTTAGATTCGTGTCCAAGGCAAGCTATTGAAAAGATGTGAATTTTCTTTTAATAAATAAGAATAGTTTGAATGAAATTATTGTTGTGTTATAATTTCAAATATCCTATCAAGACGAGGAGTTTTTCTTCGTAAGGTAATACAGCGATCTTCTTCGCAGCCTCGCAAAATAGCGATTAATTCGTTAAGATGAATTGTTGGTATTTCTAGCTTTTCGTTGAACCACTTTTCAATCTTTTCTCGATATTCTGGTTTACTTAAAGTATATAAACAGGTTGGACAGGGCATTAAAATGAAGTCTGCTTCAACATTTTCTGCGCTTTTTAACTTGTCATAAGTGATTTTAAGAGCTTCGCGAGGATTTATTAACAATTGACTGGCCCCCCATCCACAACAACTCTCTCTTTCTTGATAATCGACGGGAAACCCCCCAAAAAGCTCAATGAGCTCCTCTAGTTTAGTTTTACTTCCTAAGTAAGTTTCTACATTCTTTTTATCTCTCGATAAATTTAAGTAATGACAACCGTAATGGACGGCCACTTTTAAGCCTCTTAAGTCGAATTTTAGAGCGTTGAGAAGGTCTTCTCGAATTAAGTATAAAAAATCTAAATCGTGAACTAATTTAAGTTTTGGATTTTCTAAAATGTCGTACATTCCAGGATATCTTTCCCCATCAGCTTTTTTCTTGACTGAATTCAAGATTTTCTGGGTTTTATTTCTCACTTCTGTATTTTTTAAAAAGTCTCGCCCTCTGAGAAGGGAATTGTAGCATCCGTTGCAACTAAATAATACGATATCAGCCTGCCGATTCATTTCGCTAAGGTTTCTCTCGTTAATTGCGGAAAATTGGGCTCTTGTTATTAGATTCCTCTGAAAAAACGTTCCACTGCAGCAAGATTGATCGTTACATATAGACACATCTAACTGTAGTTCTTCTAAGAGCTCTTGAAACCCCCATCTTACGCCCGGAAAATAATTTTCTAAACAAGCTTTAAATAGGCATAACTTCTTACCTTTAAAGAATTCTAAAGGATTTTCAGGGTATAACTTTTTAACTTCTTGTAAATCTAAAGCTAAATTATTAAAAT
>JAUWHC010000165.1 GCA_030606095.1 Promethearchaeota archaeon
AACGGTTTCCACCATTTAGGTTTTGAAGGTTTTTGACCATTTTCGTTTGGTAATTTTTCATCGTTTTTTTCATTCATTTTTGTCAATTAAGAACAATGTTAATTATTCTTTTAAATATAACGCTTCTCCTCCAATATTGGAGTTTCACATATTGATTCGGGCAATTTCTCTCTATTAATCTTAATGTAGTCACTACCTTCAACTAGGAAATTTTCATTAATATGTTCTATACTTTAATTTTTTCTCTACCCCACCCTCCTTCTTCTAATAGCACGCATCCAGAAACCATTTTTTTTAATCAATACTATTTATATACCTATAATAAAAAATCTGTAATTTGTGACGAAATTCCTACACAAATAGTATTTAAAGAATGTTGGATTTCGATAATTTTATCTTGCACTTTTGGTCTAAAAAGCACAAAAACGATGTTTTGGGCGATCCTTGATCAATTTCAATCCAAACTTTTAAATTTAATTCAAAATTCAAAAAATTAATATAAATAAGGTAAAGTGATACAAAATTTCGTTTGATGATATTAGTAAAAAATTAGCAAAATTGATGAAAGAAACCGAAGAAATTGAATTGCAAGACGTAGAATTATTTGCAGATTACCTAGAGTTTCAGATGCTCCCTGGAATAGTTTCAGCTGCAGCTCAAGCAGTCCTACCCGGAATTGGAAAAGCGGAATGGACACCAACAAAATTTTCTCTTGATCTTGAATTTCCCGGACAAATTGAAACGATCGAATTTGTACGCTCTAACGGAAAGAAAGCAATAATAGGCGGAGAAAAAGTTCCACCTTTTTACAATTTTCTCGGTTTAGATAAAAGAAACCCTCATCCACCTTTAATTACTTACGATGTATTCGACATGGGCTCAAAAATGATGTTGCCTAAACCGATTAAACAAGCATATGGAGATGTTTTATCAGATCCAGCCGAATGGGCAAAATTTGCCGTTGATAAATTCGGCGCTGAAAGCATTACTTTCCACTCGTTAGAAATCGATCCAGGTATGGGAGACGCACCAGTTTCACAATCTGTAAAATACCTAGAAGATATATTACAAGCTGTTGATGTTCCGGTCATAATAGGTTGTTCAGGAAATAAAGAAAAAGACGTTGAAATGTTTAAAGCTACTGCCGCTGTGGCAGAAAGCGAAGTTTTAATGCTTTCGGCTGCAGATAAGGCGACTTGGGAAGATGTAATTCCCTTAGCAGTTAAATATGACCACAATTGTTTGCTCTGGACGAGCTTAGACTTAAACAATCAGATTAAGATGAATAAAGACGCTTTAGAACTAGGGTTACCAAAAAATCGAATAGTTATGGACCCAACCTGTGCAACTTTAGGTTATGGAATGGAATACTCGTTTAGCATTTATCAGCGAATGCGCATAGCTGGTTTGCTAGGTGAAACTGATTTAGCATATCCAATAAGTGGAGGAACCACAAACGCGTGGGGTGCTCGTGAAGCTTGGATGAGCGAGAAGCGAATGCCTCAATGGGGTTTAAGAAAATACAGAGGACCTATTTGGGAAATCATCAATGCTCTTTCCTTGACTCTTGTAGGGTTAGATTTGGCGATGATGTTTCACCCAATTGCCGCTAAAAACGTAAAAGAGATTACTGCTCAATTCTTCGCCGAAATCCCTAAACATTTAGAAGATAAAGGCTATTACGATTGGGTTTCAGCCAGACTTAAGAAATAAAACTTATTACTATTAATTTACTTCTTTTTTTATTATTATTATTGTTTAAAATTTTGTAACTCCGTATTAATATGGCTTTCTATAGATCCTTTTGCTTTCTATTCAATTTTTTCAGAAAAATTACTAGTTTGAAAGCCTAAGAACTTCTTAATCCCGGAATTTAAATCTTTGATAAAATTCTCGTCGCTGCTTTGGATAAGGATGTATTTCTCGTTATATCTCCAGCGATTAATCAATTTAAATTCTCCTTTAGCGCCCTCTAAAGGTACTAAATATAGATAGTATCCTCTTAGCTCAATCTCACTATTATTTAAGTTAGCGATAGGGATCTGCAGTTTTTTTTTACCATCTTTCTGGTTCTTTTTATCGAGCTTTATACTTCTATAAACTCTAAGGATATGTGTTTCTTTATCAATAACTTTTATAACCCGCCGAATAAGTGAGAATAGACTAATCGATATTAATACTCCTGCTAATAAATAAATTAAAACTAAAATCGATAAAATATTACCGAGGGTGAATTCAATAGTTCCATTAATAATATCATCGAAACTTGGGATGAAAACATAACTTATTAAGATACAAACCATTATAGAAACGAGAACCAAGTAAATCGAAGATTTTGCATCAGTGCTAATAAAAATTGTGTTCTTCTTCTTTTTTATAATCCACGGTGGGAAATAGAGTTCACCAAAATCTTGAGAAAGTAATAATTCAACAGAGGAAAAAGACTTTCTTTTTCTATAAATACCTAGAAGTTTTCCTAAAACTAAAATAATTCCAGATATGAGGAGTCCATGACCCGCGCGTATAACAAACAGAGTAATCGGAGTGATGTAAGTTATTGAGGATAAATAAATTCCTATAAGAATAAAAAAAACTAAAAGAAAATACGTTAAAATTGAATCTTTCTTCATAGATAAATATTAACAGAAGAATTTATATTCTTTTTGATAGGGGATCAAAGAACTCTTGAAACACATTTTAATCGCTGCGACAGAAAATTTTATAGGATTAATACTTCTAACAACTCTAATCGAATAGGTTTTTTATGCCTTCTTAATTTTTATGTAATAATCCTCTCCTTCGATATTAAACTCCAAAACTATTTCGCCATGAGTTTCTACATATCGCTTAATTGATTATAGATTTAAAATTAAAAGTTATAAGTTTAAGAAAATGTAGGGGGTTTTCATTGAATTCCGTGATATTTTATTCTGGGATTTAAATTTGAGTTATTTCAGAGTAATACATAAAAATTTCTTCTTGTTTGAACATCTTTTTAAATTCTTCTTTAAGATTTTTCAGAATATTTTCATTTTCATCTGATTTTTCCATAGAAACCTCAAATCTTCTACAATTATCATAATACTTTTTACGAGTTTTTGGGTCTATCCAAATTCCTTCTGTAGAAAGAGGATGAGTTGTAACACCACCAAACAAATTTACTACTTTTTCTTTTACCTCAAAAAGTTTTTCTGGTTCTATATCTGTTCCGTCATTATATTTTAAAGGTATTAAAAATACTACGTTAAGTCTTTTTCTCATTATTCTTTCTTTTTTATACTGAATTTAATACCTTCTTTAACTAATTCACTTAAAATATATTTTGGAACAAGATATTCATTATCAGGTAAGCAAACAACAGAACCATTAGTTAATAAAGTATAGAATCCTCTAACCTTATCTTGTGAATCAATCTTAATTTCTTCAAGATTGTTTTCTATACGTTCATTCATGTTAATCACTAAGTATTATATATCAATTTAAATATTTAATATTATTTCAACTGTTCGTTAAAATTCTATAAAAAAAAAATTATTATTTTACGCTTTCTCAATTTTTATGTAATAATCTTCTCCTTCGATCTTAAACTCCAAAACTGTATCGCCATGATTTTCTACATATCGTTTTATATTTTCGCCCGATTCACCAAAATCTCCAGAAACTTCCAAAATTTCTCCGTTTTGCATTTCATTTAATTTTTTTTTAGTCCTAGCAACTGGTAATGGACAGACCAACCCGTCTAATTTTAGCTTATAATTATTGCTCATTTCTATAATTCACCATTTAGTTTTAACTGAACAAAATGTTATCCGCTTCCACGCACATATCAACGAACCCTTTCATTGATGTTTTTGATATCCCCGTCATTAATTCTTCGTCGCGTAAACCCCTTGCTTTCATACACACTCCGCACGCTAACACTTTAGCCCCCTCTTCAATAACATCAGCCATCCATTTCCCGACATTATCGTACGTGGATGGGTTTTGGTTTTTCATGCCCACAAAGATACCATCTTCGACTAAAAAGACGTTGATTTTATGTTCTTCTAATAAAGAGGTATAGGCAAATCGTAGCATGGTATAGGGTCTTTCAGATGTATAAGCACCACTTCCAATTACAATCGTAAAAGTCTTTTTTTTTTCTGTCACGTAGGCTTAACCTTTTTTGTTCTGTTAAGATGATTAATTATGGTGTAGTAAATAAAAAAAGGTTTATTAATTTTTTCGTAATAGTTTATCTATAATTTCGATAAATTAATTAATTTAGACGAAGTTTTATATAATAGGATATATTTGTAATTTCCTTAAATAAAGATTAAAAAAAAGCGCGGTGAAAGCATGAATATTGAATATCTAAGAAATTTCGTTAAACTAACAAAATATAAAAGTTTCTCAGAATTAGTAAAAGACATTCCAATTTCTCAAAGTACGTTATCTCATCAAATTTCAAGATTGGAAAAAGTTTTTGCAGTCGTTTTAATAGATCGGACAACCAAGAAGTTTGAATTAACTGAAGCTGGAATAATTTTGTTAGATTACTCACAAAAAATTGTAAAGCTATACGATTCTTGCGAAGAGGATTTAATAAAATATGGTAAACATAAATTTGAAGATATCGTGATTTCAGCATCCACGATTCCAGGCTCTCATATCTTACCGAGATATATCGCGAAATTTAGAAATAAGAATCCTAATGTAAATTTTAAAGTTAAAATTAGTAATTCGCAAGAATCAATTGAAAATGTAGCTAAAGAGTTGGCAGATTTTGCCGGTATTGGTAGTTTTATAAACTACAATGAAAACGATTTTGACTCTATCAAAATTGGAGAGGATGAATTTAAATTTATCTGTTCTCCTAACCATGAGCTATTAGAAAACGGGAAGAATATAATAGATTTTGCCGATCTCCTTAAATATCCGTTTGTGTGGCGAGAAAAAGGTTCAGGAATGAGGGATACCTTTGAACACCAATTTTCAGAATATAACAAGTTGAATGTTAAACTTGAAATAAACGATAACGATTCTATTATTTCAGCAGTAAGCGAATCAAATTTTATTAGTATAATGAGCGAATACATGGCTGATAATGCTGAAAAGGCTGGTTTAATTAAGATTTTGGAGATTAAAGGTTATCCCGTAATTGTTAGAAGGCCTCTCTATTTTATAAAATTAAGAGAAAAGGAACTAAGTGAGTTAAAGAAAGATTTTTGGGAATATATTAAAAAAAGTATAAAAAAAATCAATAAGTTATGAATGTACTATTTTATTAGCATCCCCGTTTTGTCGAAATTAAGGAAATAACTAACCTTCTCTTTAAGCGGATAAAGCCCTTCTTTAAAAAGAGTGAAAAGAAATATCCCTATAAAGATAAGCGAACCTAATCCTGGAGCAAAATTACCCATAATATCAACTAAAGTTGACGATGGATCTATAGAAAAAATAGTATAAATCAAAGATCCTACCGAAATTATTACAGAAAAAAGAGAGATTAACATCGCAACTTTTTTACTTATATCTAAATGAAACGGTCCAAGATCTAAGTGAAAGTGTTTTGGTTGAACGATTATCGATAATACGGAATGATTTATTGTTTCTTTCTCGTATTCGATATATATGTGCAAATATCGTCTTTCTCCCTCTTTTCTATCTTTTTTAGTTCTTTTTTTCTTTTTTATGGGAAGTACCGAGAAGATCATTACTGGAGGGTTTATTGCTTTTTTTTTAATTTCTACTTTACCGTGTAAAGGGTGAACTTCAAATCCCTCTCCCTCAACTTTTAGATCCACTATAGGCGGTTCTTTTTTCGTTGTTTCTATTTTAAATGAAGTTTCGAAAACGGTCTTTCCTTCCTCGTCAATGATTTTCAATTCCTTATGAGAGAAATAAACGTAAAACAGATAGCTAGTTTTTTCCATCATAACAGAATAATATTGAAGCCCCATATTAATTTCATAAACGGTTGGTTTTGGCTCTGCTGGGGCTGTTTCTGACCTCCCTGAAGGGGCGATTAATTCTGATTTTGGTGCTTCTCCAGACCCCACTATTGCGTCTTTAAGATATTTAGGTGCACTACCTGGAGGTCCACCACCTCTAGCTGGTGCCGATGAAGGTGCCTGTGAAGGTGCCCGTGAAGGTGCCCGTGAAGGTGCCCGTGAAGTTTTCGGTGGGGGAGGGGGAGGGGGAGCAGATTTTAACATTTCTAATTCTGATGGTGCGTCGTCGTCAAATGTTTTATCCTCCTCTAAAGTTATATCTTCTTCTTCAGCCTCCTCAGCAAATCTATAAATTACAGGTTCAGCTTCGTCAGCAGCCTCATACATTACAGTTTCTGCTTGCTTTGCTTTGCTTCTTTTTTTAGCTTTGGGAGCAATCGTCAAGCGCTCTTTTTTTTCCTGAACTTGAAATTGTTTTTCAACCTCTC
>JAUWHC010000085.1 GCA_030606095.1 Promethearchaeota archaeon
ATTTCATAATGAAATTGATGACCGTACAATGGAATAGTAAATGAAAAATTAAAGTTACAAAAACAAACTCTTATTAATTTAATTCATTATGTACAAATAGATTATTAAAATTTGATTGATTATAATGAGAATTTATCTTGATGTTTGTTGTTTGAATCGTCCATTTGATGATCAAACACAAGAAAAAATTCATCTTGAAACTGAAGCTGTATTAATAATTCTTTCCAATATTTCATCAGATCGATGGGAATTAGTCGGAGGCGATGTAATTGATTTTGAAATATCCAAGATTCCCGATAAGGAAAGGAAAAAGAAAGTGGAATTACTCGCCCAAAAAATATCAAAAAAGCAACAAATCAGCACTGAACTAATTCAAAGAGCAAAAATTATTGAACAAAAAGGCATAAAACCCTTAGATGCTCTTCATATTGCTTCAGCTGAGTTATTACAATCAGATTATTTAATTACGACAGATAATGAGATTGTTAAGAACTATCAAAAACATATAGAATTTTTTGAAAAAATTAAAATATATAATCCAATATTATTTCTTACAGAGGTATTGTAGTTATGGAAATGAATCTTGTTGAAATAAGAAAAAAAGGAATTGAAGCTTTAAATAATGCTTTAGGTCCAGTAGGAATGGTTCGCTTTCTACATCAATTTGAATCGGGTGCTGGTGATTACACTGAAGAGCGGAATCTTTGGTTGAAAGATTATGATATAGATTCAATTACAGAAGAATTAAAAAAAAAGTAATAAATATTGCTTTAAAATTCTCAAAAGAAGTTAGATGTCAATATTATTTGTTGATTCATTGATTAAACCAGAAATAATAAACTTTTATTTAAATATGGGTTTCAAATTTGTTGATATACCTCTTGGAAAAATGATAATTGAAAAATTAGCGAACAACGAGAAGATAAAGAGAAAAACTATTAAGATGTATTTTGACCTGTATAAAATATAAAAATAATATATTATATCATTTAAATTAAAATTCGAAAGCATTTTTATAATGCTTAAGTAAAAACTTGGATTTTTTAAGGATTGTATATGCACTATATACACAACTTGGTATTATAGAGATATTACATCATATTATGTAATATCACGATGTTATTTCTTTTATTATGGTTAATTATAAGGTTTCAGATTTTATCGATGATTTTTTGATTTCAAAAGAAGTAGAAGAAGGGTGTGCGCCATCTACCATTAAAGCGTATCGATACGATCTTGAAAAGTTTATTAACCTTGTAGGAGATAATGACCTCGAATCGCCAGTTTTGAGACAAAGGATAAGGCTCTTTTTAAAAAAACTGAAAGATTTAGATTATTCAAAAAAGGGTATAAGTAGAAAAATCGCTTCATTACGATCGTTTTTTAAGTTTTTAACTTTAAATGAATTTATTACTAAAAATCCTATGGCAACAATTAAATCCCCAAAGATCAAAATAGAAGAGAGTCTCCCTAAATTTCTAGATGTTTCTGACATTGAAGTTATTTTTAACAAGCTGAACGATCGGAGGTTATTTAATTCAAGAAAGAGTCTAAGATATTACTTAACTGTGAGATTGTTATATTCCACTATGGCTCGCGTAAGCGAACTGTGTGATATTAAAATTAAAGATATCGATTTCAATAAGGGATATATAAGGTTAAAAGGGAAGGGGAGTAAAGAAAGGTTTGTTCCCGTCGATCAAAAAACTTTAGAGCTTTTTAAGGAACATTTGAAAAATCGGATAACTTATAGTTCTGAAGATTATATATTGGTTAATACAAGAAATCAAAAATTAAATCCTCGCGTTGTTCAGGCTGATATAAAATCGATAAAAGAGAAGTGTGGATTTCCAGTTTCAAAAATTATAACGCCTCATGTCTTCAGACATACTGGAGCGACACATCTTAGGCGTTCTGGGATGGATATTAGTGAATTGCAGGACATTTTAGGCCATAGCTCTCCAAATACAACCCGAATCTATGCTAAGAACGATATTACTAAATTAAAGCAATCGTATTCAACGATGCATCCATTAAATAATAATAATAATTTAAAACTATAAAAACCAAGTTTTTAATAGTATATTTTTTTATCATAAACGTGATTATCTAATAATCTTTTAGTAAAAACTTAAAAGTATAAGAAAGTTTAAACTTAATTTGTTCTATATTTACTTATACATTATTAATAGTTAATCATAGACGAGGATAATTAATCATGGACGAGGATGAATTTCGAAAACAATTCATGACGAAATCAGTGTTTAAGAAAGCAAGCTCGCTTGATATGAGTTATGTACCCGAAAAGTTATATTGTCGAGACAAGGCGATTAAAAACTTAATATATAACTTTAGGAGAATTCTTGAAGAAAAAGAGCAGCCTACGATCAGTTGCTTGATTTTAGGAAAAGGTGGGGTTGGAAAAACTGCTACAGCAAGATACTTCGGTAGGAATTTTGCGAGTATTGCCTTAGAAAAAGATGTTAATATCTTTGTTGAATATTTTAATTGTATAAATTTTCGCTCAAAAAGTAAAATTGTACGAGAACTTTTGGCTAAATACACTCACGGATCTGGACGCGGTTTTAGCGACGACGAAGCACTCAAATTAATATTAACACAGTTAATAAGAGAAAAAGGTTATATGTTATTAGTTATCGACGAAATTCACCTATTAAAATCCGAGGAAATTTTAGCTTTTTTAGATATTTCCGAAACATATGGACATCAAAATGCTAAACTCTCGATCTTATTAATATCTCGAAACAGAGACTGGATGAGGATTGAAACGGAAAGGATTTTAAGTCGATTAAATGAAAAGATTATTCTTAAACCCTACAATTTTGACGATGCAAAACAAATTTTAGAATATAGAAGTGAGGAGGCGTTTAAAGAGTACGTTATCAGTGATGACATTTTAAATATGACGAGTCAAATCGTTGCTGATCACGAGAATATGCGTCATGGAATTGAGATCTTGAGAAAAAGTGGGTTCTACGCGGATAAAAATAGCTTATCTAGCGTAAATGCTGAGATTATTAGAGAAGCTTCAAATGAAGTTTACCCTACTTTTAGGGCAGATATTATTGATCAATTAACCGATCAAGAGCTTCTGGCGCTATATGGGATAGCTAGGTCTCTAATTAACCATAAGGAACCATTCACTTTAGTTGATGATGCTTTCGAAGAATATCAAATAATATGCGAAACTTATTCAATAGAACCACACGTAAAAATGAGTTTTAGGAAATACATACGGCAACTAAATCAATTAGAAATTATTTCTTCGAAAACTGTAAGAATTGAGGAAGCAGAAAGAGGTCGACATCTTGAAATTACTTTGTTAGATATCCCAGCAGTTAAATTAGAAGAATTTTTAATCGATATTTTTAACAGAAAGTTTGAATAATAAATCTTTTTATTTGTAAAAGTTGGACAATTTTAATAAATCCTTACGCTTTTTTGAGCTAAGAAATATACTCAAGAATTTATTTTATAAGAAATATTCATCTTGGAGAATTTAAATTAACTCAAAGGATTTTTGATATGGGTTAAATTAATCAATTAATTAATAGTTTTTTTTTTCTTCCTTTGACTTTGAGTACCAATCCAACCAATCCTTGCGTCGGTTTTTTGCTTTCGCTACTTCATCAGTTTCTAATCCCCGTTCATTTCGTATCTTATTCCAAAATTGATCTAATTCGTAGCGACTTAAAGATAATCCACACGAAGAACAAACCATTAAACGATTGTCGGGATTGTATTTCATATTACCAGCGCATTCTGGACAACGAGCCATATTCTTTTCTTTCTATTTTTTTTTCTCTTGTAATATTAGAATTAAACACCGTTAAAATAATTATTGCTAACCTTAAACTCCAAATTTATTTTAAATGTTATATTAATCTAATAAAAATCTTTAAATTAGTTATTTATTAACAGAATATTTGTAAAAGTGGTATTATTGAAATCAGATGTCTATTTCTTTACAGCACGAACACACACTCATGAAGAGAGTTTAAGTAAAGTTAAAGCTCCTTTAGCACTAGATAAAATCGGATTTAAGAACAAAGTGAATAAAGGAGATAAAGTAGTAATCAAAACACACTTCGGAGCTTTAGAGAACGTTAGATATTTGCGTCCTAGTTATTTAAGATTTCTATGCGATTATGTAAAGGATTTAAAAGCAGTCCCATCTGTAGCAGAGTCGTGCGGTTGGGGTGCTCCAGAAGAGTTTACAGGAACCCATACGGAATATAGTGGTCGTACAACAGAAAATGAATATTTAGAGATAGCTAAAAAACATGGTTTTACCGATGAGACCATGGGAGCAAAAGTTTTAATGCTAGATGGTAGCGTTGGTACTGATTTTGAAATACAAAGAATTAATGGTAAACGATTTAAAGAAATACTAGTTGCGGGTAGATTGAAAGAATTTGACCACATGATATTAGCTACACATTTTAAAGGGCACGCTGGAGCTGGGTTTGGTGGTGCTATAAAGAATTTAGGAATTGGGTGCGTAAGCAAAGGAGGAAAAGTTCAAGCGCATGTTGGCAAAAAATTTGAATTTAATTACGACGCACCAATTTCTGATTACGAAGATAGTTTGAAGATTTGTCCTACAAATGCCTTAACTGAAGGAGCAGACGGTAAATTAAAGCGCGATGAGAAAAAATGTAGATACTGTTATATGTGTAAATCAGTTTGTAAAAATAACGTAATAGATACTGGAGCATCAACGCGGGAGGAATTTATAACTCAGATGGTAGATAACGCTGCGGGTGTTGTTGACTATTTTGGAAAAGACAAAATATTTTATATCAATTACGTTATAGATGTAACATGGCAATGCGATTGTACGGGTGGTTCTGATATTCCATTTGTGAGCGATATTGGTGTTTTATCCTCACTGGATCCCGTTGCTATAGATCAGGTTGCCATTGATTTAATTCATTCTTCTTTAATGAACCCTCATTCAATTTTAGGTGATATTAAAAATATATCTAAAGATAACACACATGAATGGTTTTCTTATGTCCCTCGATTTGATCCGGAAACACACCAATTGGACTTAAATCTTAATGGGAAAGAATCCAAACACTGGGAATTACAATTGAAAGCAGCAGAAGATATTGGTTTAGGGTCTAAAGACTATAATTTAGTTGAAGTGAAAGTAGAAAGTAAGAAGAAGAATTAATTTTATTTTTATTAAAAGCATTCTATAATTTAATCAGTAATAGAATTATCTTAAATTTAATACAGATAACAAATGGGTGAATTTATATGTCTAAACAAACTAAAGAAAGGATAAATTGGAGTATAAAAGGAGTATGGTACGAAGCGTGTGCCGCGGAAGGACATTGTTCGTTGTATTTCGGTAGAGATATGGAATCTCCTTGTAAATCATTTCAGCTATTTCAGATTATTGAAGGAAAATTTCAAGATGTTGATGTCGGGGGATTATTAGCAATTAATATAATTGATTTATTTTCTCCAAAGGCTGCCGATCTAATGGCAAAAGGTGGAGAAGGAGGAATATACATTAGTAAAGATGCATCTGAAGAACAAAGAAAGTATCTAGAACCTTTTTTTGTTAATAACATTCCTGGTAGCTTATTAGTAAGAAAGGTATTGGGAATTAAGTATGTCGATATAACTTTAGAGCAAGAAGACAATACTTATAAAATTAAGATGCCCTATGGAGAAATGAATCTTTCGTTGGCACCAGGAGGGGATGGAAAGAATCCTCAACGTATAGAAAACTCTTTATTTAGTATGATTTTTTCTGATATTAAGATTTGTAACACTCACTCTTGGAAATACAATGATTTTGGAAAGAATTGGGAATTTACAAATAGAAGTGGTGCAATAGCAGACTTTAATCTACAAGGCAAATCCAGAAAATTTTTTTAATAGATTATTAAAGTTATTAGAAATTTATTTACCAGTGGAAACAAATGAAAAGTCAAAACCAAATTGCAAAAGAAACGAGAGGATTTACAACAGAAGTCGAAAATAATCTTTTTATAAGCAAATCAGATGTTGAACTTATAACTCTTTTAAAATCTAATAATCCCAAAGAGAGAACTTCGTCTGCAACAATATTAGGACAAAGAAAATCTGAAAAAGCCATTTTTGCTTTGTGTGAACAACTTAAAAATGAAAAGGCTTTATATTCAAAGATTGCTATTTCTGAAGCCCTTGGAAAAATTGGAAAGCCTGCAATAAATGAGTTAGTAAAATATTTAGGGAAAATAGGAAATAACCAACATAAGACTTTACCCAAGAAAATATTTAATAAATGGAGCTATCCCTTGCCTCGAGATATTGTAGCAAGAACTATTTGTAAAATCGGAGAAAGCATTTTAGTAGATTTAAATAATATTTTGGTAAATGGAAATAAAAAACAAATCTATGAGGTTATAGATGCTATTGGCTCTATTTCTTTTTATTCTGAAAATAAAATTTCATTTGAAATCTTAGAAAAATCATTACAAAAATATAGTGATGATGAAATTATAAAATGGAAAATAACGAGAGCGTTAAGCGCTTTTCCAAGTAAAAAATCAGAACTAATTTTATTAAATATTTTAAAAACAAGTAAAAAACCAGAATTAAAATGGGAGGCAGTTAGAAGTTTAGGTTTAATATGTAAGGAAGTGCCCGAAGAATTATTAATAGCAAAAAATGATAAGAATGATAATGTAAAAAAAATGGTTTCTCTTGCAATTAAGAAAATTGGTAGTAATTGAGAGTTGCTCCAGAAGCTTTAGTTGGTACTTCTGCTAATAATAGGAATTTACGCATTCCTATTTAAAAACTTTTTTATCATTAATTAGGTTAAATTAAATTAAGGATATGATTAAACTATCTCGTTAAATTTAAAGGTGAAATAATGAAACCATTTTTAACCCTTGAGGAAGTAAGAAATGCTATTATAGGACAGAATTTTATTTTCCAGACTCCTTATGGAACGCGTTTACTCACATATGCGGATTACACAGCATCAGGCAGATCTCTTAAATTTATTGAACAATTTTTAATCAAAATTCAACGAGAATACGCCAATACACATACAGAAGACGATGTAACTGGTCGTCATATGACGGAAATCTTACATCAGGCGGAAATTATAATAAAAAAAGCTTTTAATGCAGAAAAAAATTACAGAATTATAGCCACGGGTACAGGTGCAACGGGAGCGATATCCAAATTCCAGGAAATTATAGGTATACGTCTACCTCCTGCAACGAGAAATCTTGTTCTATCAATATTAGATAAATCATCTAAGGAAAACGTTACAGATCAAAATTTGAGAAATAAATTTGAACTGGAAATAAATCGATTGAAACCCGTTGTTTTCATTGGTCCTTATGAACATCATTCTAACGATGTAATGTGGCGAGAAGCTATTGCGGAAGTTGTAACCATTCAACTTACTCCCGATGGTTATATTGACTTAAGGGATTTAGAAAGTCAAGTTTCAGATGCAAGGTATAAAAAAAGGCTAAAAATCGGGTCTTTTTCAGCAGCATCGAATGTTACAGGCTTAAAATCTCCCGTTTATGAAATTGCTCGTATAATGCATAAATATGGTGCATTAGTTTGTTTTGATTTCGCTGCTAGTGCTCCTTATGTAAGAATTAATATGAACAATGATTCTGATACGTTTTTCGATGCAATTTTTATATCCCCTCACAAATTTGTGGGAGGTCCAGGGTCGTCAGGAATCTTAGTCTTTAACGAACGAGTTTACAATCTTGCGCTATCTCCAACCTCTGCTGGAGGTGGAACCGTTGATTTTGTTAGTTCAACCACAGTGGATTATTCAAAAGATATTGAAACTAGAGAAAAATCGGGTACTCCTGGAGTCTTGCAAACTATTAAAGCTGCATTAGCTATTGATTTAAAGGATGCTATTGGAATTGATATTATTGAATCGAAAGAATTAGAGTATACAACACGAGCTTTGGAGCGATTATCCAAACATTCAAAAATCGAAATTCTCGGCCCAATTGACCCAGAAAATCGCATTTCTATAGTATCATTTATGATCAAACAGGGAGATAAGTATTTACATCCAAAATTTATCACTAAACTGCTCAACGATTTGTTTGGAATTCAAAGTCGTGCTGGCTGCATGTGCGCTGGACCATACGGACACTCTTTGCTCAATATTGATGAAGAACAATCTCAAAAATTCCGAAAAATTGGTCAACAAGACAAACTCGGAATTAGACCAGGATGGTGTCGCGTAAATTTTCATTATTTGTTTTCCGAGATTGAGTTCAAATTTATCTGTCAGGCGATTGAATTTATCGCAGATTATGGATATCTATTTCTTAGAGAATATTCTTTTAACATTAATTCGGGAGTATGGACACATCTTAATTTCAAAGATACTCTCTTATCCAACAAACCAGACATTAAATCAGTGCTCACAACAAAATTAAGAGATTGCTTTGACGAGGAATTTATTGATCGAAATATAGAATTTACTAAATATTTGAACGATGCTAAAAAATTAGTCAAAACATTCGGAAATGAGATGGAATTTCATCAATTTGATGATCCTGAAGCCGAAGATTTAAGATGGTTTAATTTTATACATAT
>JAUWHC010000330.1 GCA_030606095.1 Promethearchaeota archaeon
AGAAATGGAATATATTGTTTAAATTATGAAAAAAAGGAAGAATTAATTAGATTTTTTATATTCCGCCTGCTTGAGTGGCCATCACTGTAATTACATCCTTTTTGGGATGAATCCCGACTTTGGTAAATTTAAGATTATCAGGAAGAACTTTTCCTTTAAAAATAAACTGAATTGCAAGAATAGGATTCAATTTATATTCGCGTTGAACCGTTTTTTTAATTTCTGCTATAGATTGATTTGGATCCACTTCAATCAATTTGATAGCTTGGTCTGGTGGAACTCCAGTCAATCTGAAACGATATTGAGCCATAAATTATCACTTTTATAATTATAATTTTAAAAATTTATGTTTAATAACATAATAGAGAAAATATAGTTAAATTCTACGGTATTTTTTATTGAACTGGAGTTTAAAGTTTCGCTAAGAGCATTCTTCTTAAGCTTCAATAAGATTTTCTATTGTGTTTAAAACCTGAAAGGTTCGGGAGGAGGACCTGGAGGATGTGGTGGTGGACGCGACCCTGGATGAGGTTTTGGTCTCGGTGGAAACCTTCCAAATCTGTCTTCAATAGAAGAAATTCGTTGCTCTATTTGATATAGTCTTTTTTCGATTGCTTTAATTCGTTCTAATAAATTTGGGTTTTCTATCGACATTTTTATTTTGATTTTAGTTATTTAATTTGGATTATGTTTTAAAATTCAAATTCCAATTTATTATTACAAATTAGATATTTAAATTTTATGTTAATTTGGAAAGTAAATTGGGTTAAAAACAGATTTCAATCCACATTTTTTTTAAGTATTAAGATATCGAAACTAAAGTATAAGTATAGGTAAAAGTATAAATAGTTCAATTTCTTTTTTATATTTATGTCCATATTTTCTTTACCTAAGGAAGTCAAAGCTAAAGTCCTATTAGAAGTCAAAAAAATCAATAAATACGAATTAAGAATCCTGTATTTGCTAAAGAATTTAGGTTCTCAACGTTTCACAGATTTGATAGAATATGCTGGATTGAGTAGGTCTACGGTCTCAAAATATTTGAAAAATCACGAAAAGAAAAATATTATTGAAAAGAAGTTATTTAAGAATCAAATAACCAATAGACAAGAGCAGCGTTATTTTATAACTGAATTAGGCATTGAAATGTTAAACGAGGAGCATATTGATACATCGGAGACATTTTATTTTAATGAATTGAATAGTTATATTTCACAATTATCAGATTTAGTTAATTTTTACAAAGAAATAGGAGTAGCGGGCTCGATAATATATCAAATCTTAAAAATGATTTCAAAAGTTGGAGAAAATTTTTTTATATTGGAGAAGGATAAGGATTTCTATTTGACTCTGTTTTATATCTTTTTGAATTCGGTTTCTACAAGGGATTTTAAATTTGAGATAAATGAATTTTGTAAGCATTACGATGTAAAGAGATTAAGGATTGATTTCTATGTCGATAAGATAATGTCAAATAATTTGGGTTACTATGTTTTTACTCGCGGAGATGATATTTTTTTCTTTCATGCTGACGATATAATTGGAACTACTACATTGCGTTTAATAAAAGATAGGTTAATCAAAGAAATAATCCACATAAATTTAGATGGTTATCGAAAAATCTATGATCTTGACAAAATGGCAGAAAAAATAGCCGAAAATCTATTGAAGATGAATCTAATATGGGAAGTGAATGAAGATGCTAAAATAGGTGGTATTAGAGAACCTTTTGAAATGTTAATTGAGAAAATGTTAATTAAAACGGCTTTGGATATGGGTTTTTCAAGACCGTTCTTAATGGATATAATTCTTCAATCTGAAAAAATGCGAAAGTCTAAGAGAGGTGTAAATTCCTTAATTGATATTATTGAAGGGTCTGAAAGATACGAAGACTTAAACTTGGTGTCTATTTCTGAATTTAAAAGTTTAGATATGGACGAAATTTTAGAGCAGATTCAAGGGTTTTGTCCTAATTGTGGAAAAACAATTTTAAAGAAAGACTTATCAACGGTTTGTTCCAAATGCAGCAATGAACTTGAAGGAACAGAATTAATTAGAGATATCAACGAAGCAAATAAAGTGAGTATGCGGTTTAAGCAAATTAAACTTAAAGAAGAAGAGATCATAGAATGTTCTAACCCAAATTGTAATTACTATGTGAAATCTAGCTGGGATGTCTGCCCTGAATGTTCAACCCCCATTAGAAAGGAGTAACACAGAATTTCTTTCTATTTAAATGCTATTTTATACTAAATCTGTAAAGAGTTGATTTTTTAATATAACTCAAAATAAGAGTAAATATCCCTAAATCACAAAATTCTTAGCTAACTTGGAAGATGCTTGAAATTCAATTCTTTTTGCTGATATCGATAATATGTATTACTTTATGCTCAACTTTCGTTATAACTCGCAAAGTAAAAGAATTTATAATAAATGATAATCTTAAATTGAAGTTGGAACAGGGAAGGACTAATATTTATGTTAAGAATAGACAGTTTAGACAGTGTATGTTTCTCCTATTAAATATTCCTGTTGATCGGGTTAGAGATTATGATATGATCGACTCGATTGATGAAGCCGCGGAAAAGTTAGACAGGTCTATGGAAAGAGATCATAGAGTACGAAGTCAGATAACCCCCGAAGAAGAATTTATGGGTCATTGCTCTAATATACAAGCATGGGCAGATAATGAATACGATACAAGAATTTTGCATAGAAATCTAGCATTTCCTCTTTTAAAAAGGTTAACTGACGTTGGAGACCCTATAGCTTTAAGGAAATTTAAAGAAGAGATAGCGATGCGATATGCGAGCGGTTACCCATCAGTTATGCAATTTTTAACGCACAATGGGTATTTAAATTATCTTAATCCTGATGAATTTGAAAGTATGCTTGATGATATTCATCTTCCTATTATAGAGGATTTAATCAAAACCCTAAAACCCTTATTGAATGATTTGCAAAATCCAAATAATATATCGCGTATACAGTATCTAATCAATAGGTTAATAAGATTGTTTAACTTCCAACATGGCTATTTGTTATTATCTCGAGTTGTAAAAGAGATTCCAAAAAAAAATCGACAGACATTTGTAGAAATTCTTTATAACAGGTTTAGACATAATAAGAGATTTCAAATGACTGAGTTTATAAAAAAGGTTGTTAGTAATTTCGAAGAAATTGACCTCAAGTATTTCACTTATGAAAAAAGAATAATAGGTATCCAAATTAATCAAAATTTGAGTGTTAATAGAAAAAATGTTAAAACAATTTCAGATATAGAAGGGCTAAATAAAGAGAATTCGAATTTAGAAGAATTGGATTTAAGTATAAACGCGATCTCAAAAATAGATGGCATTGAGAACCTTTCAAAATTAACGGACTTGAAGTTAAATCGTAATCAAATTGATGAGATTAGCGGTTTAGAAAAACTCCAAAATTTAAAAGCATTAGATCTAAGTAATAATAAAATCACCGAAATTAAGGGTTTAGAAAAACTCATAACTTTAAAGAAATTGACCCTTAAAAATAACCAAATTTCGGAGATAAGCAAACTTGATAAGTTGATTAATTTAGAATACCTTGACTTATCAGGAAATTTAGATATTAGTGAAATACCCGAGGTGTTAAATGAACTAGCATCCCTTAAAACTTTAAAATTAAAGGGATGCAATATAAGAAAATATCGCGATTCAACATCAAAATATTTTTGGATGAGTCAAAATTATCGATG
>JAUWHC010000178.1 GCA_030606095.1 Promethearchaeota archaeon
TCTATGACCGCATTTTGGACAATCCTGTTTAACTTTTAGGTGGACAGAAATTTTATCTTCTTCTGAAACAATAATTAGATTTTTTTCCAAAGCTTCTTTTTTTCTGTTAATGATCTCGTTAATTTCTTCTAAGTTTTGTTCTAAATCTTTTTTATAACCACATTTACAAACTAAAGTTGTTTTTCCATCTAAAACTTCCTTACGTAAAAGATTTGAACATTCTGGACAAAATTCGACCATTTTAATCACAGTAAAACTTATTATTGTTCCTTAACTTTCCTAAAGAAGCATATCTAATAAGATTTTTGCTTTTAAAAGATTAACTACTTTTATAAATTAGAAATTAACTATTTCTAGCAAGTTTGCTATATTTTTTATTAAAAACCAGAACCAATTTAGATAGTTTATAGACAAAATTAAACTAATTTTAACTCTTTTTTGATTTCATACAGCTTTAGATAATATTCAAAGTTAAGATTACTCTTATCTTGTATAATTTCTGCTTCTACTTCCTTTTCTCCTTCTACTTTAAAGTTTAACTTACCAATAACGTTAATTAGATTATTTTTTTGAAAAGGATATTCAACTGCTTGTATATCGACCTTTATTTCTTCAGTTTTATCGTTCAAAATAATGTAGTCATTTTCAACGATATCCTTAACGTAACCCGTTATTTGAATTCGAATATCGGAGTTTTTTATATCTTTAATCATCCTTTGAATTGCTGCGTCGCGAACCATTTTATTAGGAATTTTTTTTGTTTATATAGATCTAAAAATTTATGGGGGCTATAAATAATTAATTCAAAAATTACAAATAAGTATTATTAAAGGTCTAATACTGAATTTTATAAATATTGTCAACAAAACAATATTAATATAAAATAGTAATCAATAAAAGGACTGATTAAATATGTCATTTACTCTTAAGTTAGACAATAGTAGGATATTGAAAGTAATAACAGAAACGCTTTCAAGTATTATTGATGAAACTGAATTTAAAGTAACTCCTAAGGAATTTATTATTACAGCAATGGACCCAAGTCGAATCTGTCTGTTAAAATTGGCTATAAAAAAAGAAAGTTTTGACGATTATAATTGTAACAAGGAATCTAAAATTGGCCTAAATTTAGACGATTTAGATAAAATACTGAAGAGAAGTGCTTCTAACGACTCTCTTGAGATTGTTTTCAAAGAGACCGACCAAAAAATTAAAATAAAGATGCAAAGAGAAGGAAAAAGTCGTTCACGAACTTTCAGTTTAGCTTTAATAGATCTTGATAGGGAAGATATTCCTATGGATAACTTGTTAAAAATCGAGTACCCTGCTAAATGGGTTATAGATACGGATTTTCTTATAGAAGCAATAAAAGACGCTGAAATTTATTCGGAAATACTTAATACGAAAGCTATTAAAGATGAAGGATTACTTTTTAGCTCAACGGGACAAATCGGTGAAATGGAGTATAGTATTAGCATAGATGATTTAATTCAGAGTGATATCGAGGAAACTTGTAGTGGAGCGTATAGTCTTACCTTTTTGAAAGCAATTCTAAAAATGGCTCCAATAACTGAAAAACTAGAGGTATCTTTAAAAACAGACCACCCTTTAAAAATGATTTTTGGTCTTTTAGAGGGAGGTGAATTAAACTATTTCCTTGCGCCTCGCGTTGAAGAAGCTGAATTTGATGACGATGATGATATGGACGAATTTTAACTATCAAATTTTTATCATTAAACTTATTTACTCTTAATCTATATAGCTGTTTTATCTTAATTTATTTTAATTTATGAATATAAAGGTTAATAGGAGATTTATAAGTCTTGAGCATATCACCTGATTTATTAAAACACTATCCGTGGTTGCCCTCACTACAAATTTATTATTCCAATATAGCATCAAAAGATCCAACCGCATTCATCGAAGAGGCGTTCTTAAAATACCCCGGTGGAGAATTAGAACAAAGAATTTCAAAAATATTTAAAGCAGCTTTCAATAATTTAGAGGAGATAAAAGACTATAAAGCAGACGAATTAAACATTTATTTGTATTTAATTGTCAAAATACTCCTATATGTTTTGAATAATAAACCAATTTCTAATAGAGTAGCCAACACATATTCTAAACAAACCTATAAAGAACTTATAGAGGATAAAGACGATGCAAATCTCTACGATATTTGTAAAGATCTAAAATTAAGATTTGAATATCTGAACCTTCCTTTTGAATACGGTATAAATCTTAATAAGGATCAACGAGAAATTCTCAAAACTAGTTTTAAAATTCACTTCACAGATTATTTGAAACTTGCTGCTAACTTACACGACGATTACCGAAAATTGGTTCATAACGCCTTATCAGAAGGATACGTTTACGTTCAAAAAAAAGATTTAATTCGATTATTGCAAGAATACGTTCGTAGAAAGTTAATTGTAGAAGAAGTTAAAGATGAGAACAATATAGAAAAATTTCGAAAAAACCTCTTACAAATCCGAGAATTTAAGGAGTTATATGGGAACATATTGAATAATTGGGAACTTAAAAAAGAAGACTTTGAATATTCATTTAAGATCAGTTTTAAAGAAGGAAGCGACATTTCAAATAACTTCCCTCCGTGCATACAAGATATACTTCGTAGAATTCAAGAAGGAATGAATATAGTTCACACAGAAAGATTGTTTCTTGTTTTTTTTTTACACGCTTTGAACTATCCTACAGAAAACATTATTGATATATTTTCGAATTTGCCTGATTTTGATAGGAAAAAAACTAAATACCAAGTAGAGTTCGCTAAAAAGAAAGAATATACGCCTCACTCTTGTTCTACGCTTAAATCTTTAAATATATGTAAAGCAAAAGAATCTAAAGATGAAATTTGCTTGGAAGGTTATTATTCGAAGAAATTAGATACGCAGAAAAAACTCTCGCATCCGTTATTTTATATTCAACTGAAACAATACCGGAATTCCATGAAAAACAAGGTAAATAAAACGAAAATTGAAAAAGAAGATGAGCGATAATAAATTTTTAAAAAGGTTATTTCAAGCTTATTATCAAGAAAAGCAAAAAGAAATCCTAACTGTAAGTTCCTTCGAATTTCGAGAATTTGGCTTTATTCCCTGGGAAAAACAGATTATGATCAGGCATATTGGATTTAAAAGCCAAAAAATTTTACTGAATTATTTAATTGATAGAGGACCTAAACATGTGTACTCAAGTGGTTCCCTATATTTGCAGCCTGAAGCTCAAAATATGGAAAGTAAAAAGTATCAAGGTTGCGACCTAATTGTTGATATCGACGTAGACCACTTCTATACGCCATGTAAAGACGAGCACGATTTTTGGTATTGTAATAATTGTGAAGCTAAAGGAACTGGCATGATAGAAAAGTGTCCTAAATGTGAAAAATCAAAGATTACTAAATTAAATTGGATATGTGATAAATGTTTAGATGTTGCTAAAAATGAGATTAAAAAATTAATTTACGATTTTTTAATACCCGATTTCGCAACTGATGAAAAAGATATGAGAATTGCCTTTTCTGGACATAGAGGTTATCATTTAAAAGTTGAAAGCGAAGAATTAAGGAAATTAAATAGCGACGAAAGACGAGAAATTGTAGATTACCTTACTGGAGAAAATATTTCTTTTGAAGTTTTAGGTTTGGGAGAAAAATCTCAAATGATTCATGGATTATCAAAAGAAAATATTGGTTGGTCTCAAAAAATTATGAAAAAAATTGAAGAGACTTTATGTAAACCCAAAACTGAAATAGGAAATTTACTTTTAGATAAAAATAGATTTGGTTTTACTTCGAATTATGTCAAGAGTTTTTTAAACTATAAAGATGATTTCTTAGAGCTAATTTCTAAAGGGGAAAGAAATGTTTGGGCTATTGAAGGTTTTGGTTTAACTAATTGGAAAAAGTTCCTAAGAGGAATTGTCAAACTAATAGGGATCGAATTAGATGAGCCAGTATCGATAGATATACATAGACTCATACGATATCCTGGATCGTTACATGGAAAAACAGGATTTAAAGTTCAAGAAATTGAACTAAATAAACTTGATGATTTTAACCCATTAGATGAATCTGATGAGAAATTAGATCCTATCGTTTTCATTAGTAAAAAAATCACTCAAAAGCTCGAAATTCTGGAACGCGTTTTACCAATCACAAAAATCAAAGGAACAAATTATGGTCCCTATATACAAGGAGAAAAAATTGAAGTCCCTCATCATATCGCAGTATTTTTATTATGTAAAGAAGTTGCTAAAACTATTTAAGTTAAAATATTATTAAGTAATATCCTTCATGATATAATAGATTTAAAAATTTTGATGTTCATGAATTTGAAAGTTGATTACAAGAGACTTTATCAACATTGGCTTAAGGAAGTTGAACAAACTACCTTAACACGCTTATCTCAAGAGGATTTTAATTATTTAAGTAAAACTGCTAATTATATCAAGAAATTTGAGTTAGAAGATAAACAAAAAGTTAAACTACAATTATTAAATTCATACAAAGAAAATTTTAATTTTCTATTTACTGATTTCTTAAAAATTCGAGAGTTAAAATTATTAAATGCGGCTTTAACACTTCAAGAGATTGATTTTAACGACGTTATAGAAGCAGAGAAACTATTCTATCAAAATTTAATTAGTTCCATTAAAGGGTTTAAAAAGCTTAAGAAAATCTCATTATACGACGATAACGAGTCACTTGAGTTGGAAGAAATTTTTGAAAAAGAAAATGTCATAGTTGAGTCTACACCAGTAGAAAAAATCAACGATAACGAAAAAATCATCGTTCCTATTGATGACATTTCAAAAAAATCAAAAACATTTCAAACTAAACAATTAGCTCAATATAAATACACTCTCATTCGATTTACCAGCCCTTCCCCTCCTCTAGTTGGAATCGATGGAATTAATTATGGACCATTTCAAGAAAATGATATCGCTAATTTACCATACAAAAACGCGAAAATCCTTATTTATGAGAAATTCGCAGAAACAATAGATATAACTTAACTTTTTTCAAACTTTTTCTTAAATTCCTCTTTAAAATAAATAATGCGATATTTTCCATACTTATCAATTAAAGAAAATTTTGGCGGTTTAGGGTTAATCAATTTTCCTCCACAATATCTACATTTAGATTCTGGATTAAGCAATCCATATCTACTGCAATCGCTACATTTTTGGAGGTATTTTGTCATATTTATTACAAATCTCTGTTTATTTAGGTATTAATCTCGTATAAACTCAAATTTTCCGTTATTCTGTAATGTTACGTTCTCAAGAACCTCTAGCGTATTTGATAGGATATTTTCTGCGTCTAAATAATCTTTAGAGACTATTTCTAATCTATAAAACGGTGCTCCGATATAAGATAAAGTTAACTTTCTCGTCTCCATAGGAGCTTCAATTATGTTTATAACTTCATTCAATGTGTCTTTTATTTTGTCTATGCCATCTCCACTCGTGTTAACAAGTTTTAATTTTCCAATTATGCTTACTGTGGAGATCTCAACATTCTCATCAACAATTTTCAAGAACGCTCGTTTGACATCTTCGGGAATGTTTTCAAGATCATCCAAAATCTCGTTCCCTTCTTCTTTAAGAGCTTCAATAGCTTCTTGGTAAAAATCAAACTGTTCTTTTATAGGCCAACCAATGAGCTCGTACGCTTCGTTCATACCTATATCAATACCTTCTGTTTCCGTTAAAAACTGTAATAAGTTTTCGTATTTATTCGCGTATTTATGTTCTTTTATTATCAGAGCTTTTTGGGCAGAATTTACGCGTCTTAACGATAAATCAATCTGTCCTTTATCAGGAACAACTTTTACAACTCTTAATACAATTCTCTGGTTTATTCTCACTATGCTCCTAATGTTTTTAACCCATCTACTCGAAATCTCACTAATGTGTATCATTCCTCTTGCGCATTCTTCTGAAGGTAAGCCATCGTAATCTGGTAAATCCACGTAAATATATTGTTTTTCAATGTCACTAACACGACCCATTATAAAAGCACCTTCTCGAGGAAACGGGTATTTATTCTTTACCATAATATCTATCAGATTTTTTGAATATTTTTTTGAATTATAATAGTTAATTAACAAATTATGACTTTTTACTTTTATTATCTTATTTAATAAAAAAGATTATTTTTTA
>JAUWHC010000084.1 GCA_030606095.1 Promethearchaeota archaeon
GCTGTGTTAAGAATTGGATGGATTGCAACAAAAAATAAATCACTTTTCAAAAAAATCGCTTCTTTCAATAATTATACTACTATTTGCAATAGTGCCTTAAGCGAGTTTTTTTCAATATTGGCTTTGCGTAATAAAGACAAAATTATTAACAGGAATTTGGACATTATTAATAAAAATTTGAACCTACTGGATAAATTTTTCGAAAATTATTGTAAATATGTAGCTTGGGTGAGACCTAAAGCAGGTTCGATTGCTTTTCCAAGGCTGTTAATTGAACAAGATATTGAAGAATTTTGTCTTGATTTATTAGAAAAAAAGGGTGTGCTATTGATGCCAAGCACTAAATTTGATTATGGAACATCTCATTTTAGAATTGGATTTGGTCGAAAGAACTTACCTGATGCCTTACAACATTTTGATAACTTTATGACTGAAAATTATGGTTAATAATAATTGTAGAACATTTTCAATGGTTATCTGGGAGAAAATCTGAAATATTTACTATTGAATTTTTGAATACTTAAACTATAAAGGCGATGTAACTCTTTTTTACTAAATATTGGGTTATTTTTTAGTAATTATTACTTCTTAATATTGAAGATTTATTCATCGATTTAAATGATGCTTTTTTGATAAATGCATCAATTCTAATTTCTTCCTTTGAGATGGGGTAGTTAATTATTTTAGTGAATATTCCCGCTCATAGATTTATCCATAATAAAACAATGATATATGAGTAGGTTATACCCATAAAAGAAAGAATAGTATGAATAAAAATGTTAAAAGAAACACAAAGAATGACCGGAACGGTCAAATGGTATGATGAGAAGAAAGGGTTTGGATTTATAACCCTTGATAGGGATGGTAAGGATATTTTTTTACACCATACTGCACTGCAACCAAACGAAGATAATAATATCACCAGTGGTGATTGCCTTACTTTCACAATTCAACCACAAAAAAAAGGTCTTGCTGCTATTGAAGTAACACGGTTAGAAGAAGTTGTGCAATCTAGGATATCAAAAAAAAATAAACCATTACAATACAACCAAATTGATAGTGGTTTAAATTTTGCTGATCTTGATTTAGACTCTAAGATTTTACAGGCAGTAAGAGATTCGGGATATGAGGCTCCGACACCAATTCAAGCTCAAGCAATCCCGATTATATTGAATGGAAAAGATATGATAGGTTGTGCTCAGACAGGGACTGGAAAAACTGCTGCTTACGCTCTTCCTATCTTGCAACGATTAGTTAGTATAAAGAACAACAATAACATGAAAACCAAGCGTAAAATCAGTGTTTTAGTAGTTGCTCCTACAAGAGAGCTTGCAATCCAAATTAAAGACAGTTTTAATATTTATGGAAAATATACTGGACTAAGAAATACTGTTGTTTATGGAGGGGTTGGACAAAACCCACAAGTGAAAAAGTTACAACAGGGAGTAGACATTTTGGTTGCAACTCCTGGTAGATTACTTGATTTGATCAGGCAAGGTCATATAAACCTCGGTTATGTTGAGGTTTTGATTCTAGACGAAGGTGATAGAATGCTTGATATGGGTTTCATCAATGATATACGAACCATCATTAACTATATACCTAAAAAGAACCGACAGACCCTACTTTTTTCTGCTACGGTACCACCTGAAGTTAAAAAACTGGCCAATAGTATTCTAAATACACCCATAAGAATAGATATATCACCAGAAAAACCAACCTTGGAAATTCTTGAACAATCTGTATTTTTAATATCCAAAAAGAAAAAGCAAGAATTATTGGAAAAGTTACTCGTCGATAAATCGATTAAACGAGCATTGGTTTTTATGCGCACAAAACACGGCGCCAATCGAGTTGTTAAGATTTTAAAAAGGAAGGGAATACACACTGATGCTATACACGGGAATAAATCACAAACTGCACGTCAAAATGCGCTTCAAAGCTTTCGTACTGGAGCAATTCGTGTTTTAGTAGCTACAGATGTCGCTTCTCGCGGAATTGATGTGGATGAAATCTCACATGTCATACAATTTGATTTACCAAATGAAACGGAAACTTATTTACATCGTATTGGGAGGACGGCAAGAGCAGGTGCTGGAGGGATAGCCTACGCTTTCTGCGAGGAGAATGAACTGCACAAGTTAAAAGAAATCGAGAAGTTAATTCGAATGCGATTAAAAATAGTAAAAAATCACATCTAAATCGTTAAATTTACGAGTGGTCTATTTATTCTTACTATTCTTTCGGCTTTTATATTAAAAGCAGGATTAATAGAAATAAATTAACGCTGCCAAAGATTCCTAAGACGATCCCAGTATAAAAACCCGTAGCAATCGTTCCTTTCGTCTTTTTCTTCATAATAAATCCTAAAGTATGGATAATAAAGTTAAATATCCCGAAAATTGACACTAATATCCCGAAGAAGTATCCAATAACTAATTCTAATATTATAGCTATATATGTTAACATTGAAAGACTCGTTATTATTGAGGATACAAAAAGATACTTCTTTATAGTCAGAAATTCTATTGTTTGATAGATCCCCATGCCTAATTCTTCAAAAATATGAAGCGTTTGTATCAGTAAAAGAAGTAAAAACCAGATTTCAACGATTATAGGAGGCATAATTTAATTAAAGAAAATAATGTTATATAATTGATTTAAATCCCATTCATTTTAGCCAGAACTTTGTATAGTCCTTGGGTTCCAAGGTTCTCTAAACCTAATGCCGTCGCAGATATGTAAAATTGATAAACGAGGGCAAGCCCTGGCAACGATAAATTCAGATTTTTCGCTTCTTTTAACGCAATGCCCATGTCCTTTATGAAATGTTTAATAAAAAATCCCGGATCGAAATTTCCTTTTACAATTCGGGGACCAAGATTGTTTATCGACCAACAACCCGCAGCACCCTTCCCAATAACATTTATTACTTCACCTAAATCATTTCCTGCTTTATAAGCGTATAATAAGGACTCTACAACTCCAATCATGGTTCCTGCTATTAAAATTTGATTGCTCATTTTAGTATGTTGCCCCGCTCCTGCTTTTCCCATGTATGCAATATTTTTACCCATCAACTCGAAAAAAGGAAACACTTTTTCGTACGTCTCTTTATCGCCACCAGCCATTATTGCTAGCGTTCCGTTTTTAGCGCCGACATCCCCACCTGAGACAGGTGCGTCGATAGATGATACGCCTATCTTTTTTGCCTCTTCATATACTCTTTGAGCAAGAGAAGGCTCGGAGGTTGTCATATCAACGATTATTGAACCTTTTTTTATTGCTTTTAGAACTCCGTTATCCCCTAAGTAAACATCTTCGACATCGTGAGGGAAACCAACGATGGTAAAAACGATATCGCTCTTTTCAGCAACTTCTTTAGGGTTTGAACACCAAATAGCGCCCATATCAATCAATTCTTTAGCTTTTTCTTTTGTTCGATTATAAACTGAAATGTTATATCCAGCTTTTAAGATATGAGCACACATAGACTTACCCATAACTCCTGTTCCTATCCATCCAACACGGTTATCCATATTTATATCAACCTTTTAAAATTCTTTAATTACTATATTACAGATTAATTTAAGAAAATTTGTAATCTTTTTTCCTATAAATTTTTAAAAAAGAAGTTAAGAGTTATTTGTGTTTTTGCTCCCAAAATAGATTGCCTTTCTTAACATTATCAATTCGCGTTCTATGTTTAAGGGCAGAAACCGCTTGAATTGTCTCCTTAATGGAATGAAAAGTGGGTATATACGCGAGTTCAAGGGATTCGATCATTAAAGCGTATTTTGGAACATACGGAATAAAACATACGACGGGCTTATTTTTTGTAGATACAATATTAGCTATCCTTCGACCTATTTGAAACGAGATGTTAGGAGGATAAGGAAGCAGTAGTAATATTATACACTCAATACGCTCAACACCCGATAAATATCTTACTATATCTTCAATATCTGTATCGATCACAGAACCCGTTAAATCTATAGGATTATTAAAAGATGCAATATCTCGGGCAGCGGGATTCATTAGCTCTTTTAAATCTTTCTTCTCTTGCCTTTCAAGTCGTACTGCATTCAAACCATAATCTCTCAACATATCGGACGCGATTACTCCATGGCCTCCAGAAACTGACACAATCACGACATCTCCATAGGTTATAACATTTTTCCCAAACGGATTTTTTCTGTGCGATAATACATCATAGACTTTTAAGCTCGATAATAGCTCTCTTTCGGAACTAGCTTGTATAATTTGATATTGCCTCAATGCTGCTGATAGGATTTTATAATTTCCTGCTAAACTAGCTGTATGCGACTGTGTAGCTACTTTTCCTTCCCTAGTTTTTCCTCCAAAGAAAGTTACAACAGTATCCTCTGATTCTTTTGCTAATTGCAAAAATCTTCTTGCTCTCCCTTCCTTAAATCCCTCTAAATAGAACGCAATGTTCGTTGTTTCCTTGTCGACCTTGCTAAAATACTCTAATAGCATTGTTTCGTCAATAACCGCGCGATTTCCTATGGAAACTGCGGTAGATACGCCTATATTTCTCTCATTGAATTTATTGAAAAACTGGTCCACCAATACGCCTCCACTTTGACTTATTAATGCCACAGAACCTTTCGGCGGTCTTGTAATACGCTCTGTAGGTAAAAAAATGGTATCTACTAAAGGAGGAGCATAGACTCCAATGCAATTAGGACCAAGAACGGCTATATTATTATTAAAGGCTATTTTCTTGAGTTGTTCTTGCCTTTTCCTCCCTTTTCCGCCGATTTCAGCAAAACCACCACTAATTATCACGCTTGAAGGAATCCCTAGATCTGCGCAGTCTTGGATGTATCCCAAGGTATCGTCCGGTCCAACTGCAATAACGAGGAGATCTGGAATCTTAGGTAATTTATCTAACCTTTCGTATAATTGAATGCCTTCAATATCCCCTCCCGTGGGATAAATTCCAAAAACCTCGACATTCATTTCGAACTCGTTTTTTAATAAAACAATTCTTCCCGGACTAAGGGGATTTCTTTTTGAAATACCCACTACTGCCATTGATTTTGGTTTGAATAACTTTTCTAAATCCATTTTAGACAGAACTCTTCAATGTTCTTTATAGTGATATATTTGCTAAAGATTAAAATCATATATATTTTTATCTTATGTTTATTTTTGATAATAATTCAATAGAATAAAGATTAAAGGATTAAGGTTTTGACAGTATTCAATTTCAAAATAAATATCAAACTTCCATTCATGAACAAATATTTATTAAAGACAAAAAAGAAATAAGATTAATTTAATTAAAAATTTTATTGATAATTTATGAACGAAACTGAAAATAGAATTGAAAAAACAAAATTTTCGTATAAGCGAGCGATTTCCTACAGTATTGGTCAAATCTCGGATATAGCCTCTTACCAAACGTTCACATTTTTGACTTTTACATTTTACTTCGCAGTCGTAAGAATCGATATAGTGTTAATTTCTCTTGGATTTATTATATGGTCAATATGGAATAGTTTTAACGATACATTTATCGGTTATTTATCGGATAGAACACATACTAGATGGGGGCGTAGATTCCCTTGGATCATGATTTCTTTAATTCCAATAGCAGTGATTATGGTTCTGTTGTTTACACCACCATCTTCAATAGGTATCACCGATCCTACTATAAACTTCACATATTTTATAATCATAATCATTGTATTTGAATTATTTTTTACAATGTATGATATAAATTATTCTTCTTTGTTCCCAGAAGTTTTTATAACTGAGGAAGAACGGGCGAAAGGTAATAATGTAAGGCAACTTTCTGCTATATTTGGGTTGCTTGCAGCCTTCCTCTTGCCGGGTATTTTTATATCTAGCTATACAAACCCATTACCTGGAGAATATCCTCTTTTTGGAATAGTTGTTGCAATAATTATCATTATTGCTGGTTTACTATTCTTAAAATTCTCACCAAAAGGAAGAACAGAATTTCGCAAGGATTACAAAGATGCTCCTAATTTTTTCAACAATTTAAAATATAGTTTTAAAAATAAAAGCTTCATGCGTTACATTCCCGCAGAAATCGCTAACTGGTTTTGTTTTGGAATGATTCCTGTGATGGCTCCCCTTTATGGTGAATTTATTTTAGGTTTTGAAGACCCTTTAATGATATCGCTTTTGTTAGGCGTTAGTTTTTTATCCTCTGGACTTTTTATGACAATACTTTGGAAACCAGTGGTTCAAAAATTAGGTCCGAGAAAATCGTGGTTAATTTCAATGACAATTTGGATTATAACTCTAACGCCGCTATTTTTTCTAGGGCCTGGTATGGAGGTAGTAGCATTTATAGTATTTTTTTTAGTTGGAATAGGTTTAGCTGGCTCTTTATACATAATTGATATCATTATTGCAGACATTGTAGATGAAGACGAAGTAAAAACAGGGGCACGCCGTGAAGGGGGATATTACGGTGTTAACATCTTCTTTCAGCGATTTGCGACTGTATTTGTTTTTCTAATTATAGGACCTGTGTTTCTTATTGCTAATTGGGCTGAATTCGATGCAACTATTATCCCAGAATTTGAACTAAGGAGTTTAATGGTAATGTATCCCGTAATAGCTCTGATAATCGCTATTATTGCAATATATTTTTACCCTTTAGATGGCGAATATTTAAAACAAATCAAAGAACAACGCGACAAAATTCATCAAGAAAAAAAATCAAAAATTTAACTTTTTTTTATTTTACTTAATATTTATTAAGTAATGTATTGTTAAAATTAATTATTTTGATATTAGACTTGTACTAATCAAAAGATTTCTTTAATAAGAGTGAAAATTCTATGAAAGTATGTGTAATTGGATCTGGTATTGCAGGGTTAACCTCTGCGGCTTATTTAGTAAAAAATGGGCATGAAGTCATTATTTTTGAGCAATATAATCAAATTGGGGGTGTTATTGCTTCATTCGAAAAGGACGGATATAAATGGGATTTAGGACAACTTCTAATCGAGGGAATAGAGGAGGGAGAACCCGCTGGTGATATACTTAAAGAATTGGGAGTGTTGGATCAAATTGAAGTGATAAAGGACGATCGAACATATATTTTCCCCGATTTTGAAATAAAAAAACCTGAGAAGTATGAAGGTCTTAAATGGAGGATGGATAAGTTAAGGGAACTTTTTCCAGAGGACGCTAAAGGATTGTCTAAATACTGGAAATATTATCTGCGCTTTATGAAACTAATGACAATTGTGCGTAAAATGGAAAAAACAAAAGGAATAAGAAAATTTGGTTATAAAATTTCTCTATTATTAACATTATTACCTTTAATTACCAAGAAAAATTGGAGCGCTCAAAAATTAATGGATCATCTCTTTAAATCCAAAAAGCTTCAAAGCACTTTTATCTCTATTTTAGCAGATTTTTTCGTAAAACCCACTCAGTTTATTGGACTCGGGGTTTTCGCTTTGAATCCAGAACCTTTTTACGATAAACGAATGCCAAAAAAACTAACGAAAAAATCTGAACATTTACATCTTTTTAATGTTTTAGGAGGAATAAGTTCTTTAGTAGATGCTTTAAGCAAATATATTCAACAAAAAGGAGGAAAAATCTTAATAAATAGTGTGGTTTCAAAAATACTCGTTGAAAACAATAAGGTTACAGGTTTACAAACTGACGACGGTCAAACACACCCTGCTGACTTAATAATTGCCAGCGGAGGGGCGAAAGAAACATTTCTGAAGCTAATTGGAAAAGAGTTTTTACCTACGGAATTTTTAACAAAAATAGAGAATATATCGTTAATGGAGTCTGTATTTATGGTTCATCTAGGTGTAGATTATAACCCGTCTCCCTACTTATCAGAAGTGTGTACTTATTATTATGGTACATACGATATTGAAGGAGGAGTAGAACGCTGCCTAAAAGGTCTTTACCACGAAGGGGCAGATGGTTTTGTAGTACATGTCCCTTCATTTCATTCTCCATCAATGGCTCCTCCAGATCATAATGCGATAACAATATATACAGTTTGTCCAGATTCATTAAAAGAAGGAAATTGGGAGGGGAAAAAAGAAGGATACGCTGATAAACTGTTAGAATATGCCGAGAAAAGGATTCCTGAACTTCGAGACCATATCAAAACTAAAATAATTATGACTCCGGAAGATTTTCGGAAAAGAACTAATTTAGATCATCACGCATTTGGTGGAATAGCACCAATCATGGGCAAACAAGGTATTCCTCATAAAACCCCAATAGATAATTTATGGTTTGTGGGAGCACAAAGCGAAAGTGGGGGTGGTGTTAGCACGATTATACTAAGTATATATAGGTTGATGAAAAAGATTTAAAATTTAATTGATTAAATCTCTTAATTTTTATTATAATTAATGAAAAATGTCTTACCTAAACATTTATTAAAGAAAAAGTTGATTTAGATTAACTACAAATTTTTTAAAATTGATTAATTGGTGATGATTTTTGAGTAAAAAGGAATCTGGAACTCTTAAAAAAGCGATTTTCTTTAGTTTTGGTCAAATAAGTGATGTAACAGCCTACCAAGCGTTTATTCTTTTAATTTTTACATTTTATTTTACTGTAGTTTAAATAAACATTTGGTTAATCACTCTAGGA
>JAUWHC010000361.1 GCA_030606095.1 Promethearchaeota archaeon
ACCCTGTGACGAAGTATCCTTTATCGGCGTACATGGAATTCGCTTTTTCAAAAAATATGTAATCGTTAATCGAGAATTCTACTTCTACGCTACTCCCATGAGAAATTGGTACGACATCCTCAATTATAACATCTTTAAACTTTTTATCCTCGCCATCTTTTAAATGTCCAATCATTACTCCCATAACTTCTATGCATTGAGAATTATTTCTAGCCCTATTTCCAAAACGTAAGACGTGTAATATCATCTTATAATACGCGAGAGGTTTGATCTTTACTACGCTATTATCCACATCTTTCCCCATTTTCAATCACTTTCAATTTTAAATATAGATATAAAAAATATTTTTGTTATATTTTACTTTAAACCATTTTAATTTTAAACACTTAATATAAAATATAATTTTATATCTTTTTTATTGATATTTGAAAATTTAAAAAATTAAGTCCACATATTTCAAAAAAATAGTAGTAAAATGTAAGTTAAAAAGAAGTTATAATATTTTAAGGTAACTTTCCTCCACAGTAGGGACAAAATCTCCAATCCAAATCTTTTCCACAATGAGGGCAAAATGTAGAAGTTGAAACCCCTTCTCCTTTTGGAATCGCAGGCAAGTCCCTTGTAGTCTTCATTGTAGATGGAGCAGTACCACCCGCTTGTGCCCTTTTTTCTTCCTTTATATACCTCATTCTCTCTTGGAAAGCTTGGCGCTTTTCTTCTTCTAGTTCTTGGTTCGACTTCATACCCTCCTCTTTAACCCACCCTGTTACTTTAGGTCTTTTTAATTCGCTTTCAGGAACTTTTTCTAACTCTACTTTTTTAGTTTCCGAAATTGGGGCAATAATTTTTTTTTGTTCTTTTTTCTCAATAGCTTGCTTTACCAAAGCTTGGGTGGTTTTCATGACTTGATGAGGATTAATATTTGGGATTGCTACCGTTCGCAACACCCAGCCGACTATAAGATTTTGGTTAGGAATACCAGATTCAGTTATATCTTCATCCTTAAAAACATATGAGTCAATAACAGAATTTCCTTTTAGCAAACGAGTTGCAAACTTACCGTTTATAAGACCTAATTGGATTCTATACGACGTTCCTGGGACCCCCAGCTGACTCGACAAGGGTTCAAATCCTTTCTCTGCCATTTTAATCAACTATCCTTTAATATACGATTTTTATTTGTTGGAATTGCAGTTAATTTAATTAAAAGTAATAATATAATCGTAATTTTTGAATTTAAATAATTACATATTCATCTCAAAAATAATTAGAATTTGTGGAGGTTTGAATTTTTTATAATAAAAAAAGTTCTTCAAAAAAAAACACATAAATACATGTAATAGTATAAGGTTATCAAAAAATAATAAATATATAATTAAAATATGACAGTTTTTATCCCTAAAGATGTTTATTTAACTATAGTGGCTGCTTGCGTGAGACAGGCTAATAAGCGCATTGATAAAGACGATTGGCTTGAAGTTTCAGGAATTTTTATAGGAAAAAACGAAGGAAATGATGTTTTTGTTACAAAAGCTTATCCTATAATGCATCAAGAATTAGATAAAGACGCTGTTATCGATCAATATAAATGGAGCGACGAAGATTATGAAGCACTATATATTATAGACGACGAAGCGTTTTCGAGAAACGAATTCACAGTAGGATGGTGGCATTCGCATCCTGGATTCAAAATCATGATGAGTCACATAGATATCAAAACGACATTGAGCTATCAAACTAATAATCCGCTCGCGATATCGCTCGTGTTTAATCCAGAGAGGTTAGTAAAACAAATAGAGCTTCCTAATAAAAAAGGAGATCCGTTGAAACAGCTGAAAAACGATCCCGGTTTTAAGATATTTAGCTTAGACGATGTTACCCAAGGAATACAAGCATCGTATCATACTTTAGATTACAAAATTGCGGGATATGAAAGCATGGAACAATTAGTCGTATTAACACAGAAATTCGTAATCGACATTACTAATATGTTCCCTAAAGACAACATATTTGAAACATACGATAAGTTCGTAACCGATAGGATTAACGAACTGAATTCGTTATTGCAAGGAACCGATGAATACTTAAGCACACTAATAAGAAAGGGACAATCTAGTAGGGTTTATGAAGTCCTAGAAAATCAAACTCGAGATATTCGCAAATTTGTGGCTGAAACTTTTATAAAAATAGAAAATATCAAGGAATTCATGAATTATTTGGAGTATAAAGAAAGAGAAAGTATTATTCCGAAGATAAAAGAGATATTATCTCAATGGGACGAAACTATTGAAAATTTAGGCGTAAAATTGGAAGAAATTGCTAAAAAATATTAAGATTCTTAAAACCGAATAATTACTTTTTCATATTTGAAAAAACCAACCTAATTTTTCTTTTAAACAAGTCTAATTGAATCTTTTAGTAAAAAATATTTTAGATTAAAGCATTAATAACAATAATAATTTGTGTTAAAGGAAAATCTTTAATTGAAATTGTTTTTTACTATGACTTGATATGCATAAAAAGAAAAATTATCCATTTACCGCCATTCTAGGACAGCCTCAGATGAAACTAGGTTTAATTCTTAATGTGATTGATCCAATGATTGGGGGTGTGTTATTAACAGGTCAACAAGGAACAGGAAAGTCAACTGCGGTAAGATCTCTAATTGAAGTAATGCCTGAGATCGAAGTTGTGAAGGGTTGTGTTTTTTCATGTAATCCTAAAGCTGTTTTGAACGATTTATGCGATGAATGTAGGAAAAAAAAGGAATCTGGGGAACTTGAAATAGAAAAGCGTAGTATGCGCATAGCAGATATGCCTTTGGGGGCAACTGAGGATATGGTAACTGGTTCCTTATCAATCGATAAAGTACTTACTGAGGGAATTCGTAGCCTTCATCCCGGTCTACTGGCTAAAGCAAATAGAGGTGTTCTTTATGTTGATGAAATAAATCTACTTCAAGATCATATTGTTGATGTTCTATTGGATGCTGCAGCCTCGGGTACAAATATCATAGAACGTGAAGGTATTTCGATAGCACATCCCTCCCGATTTGTATTAGTAGGAAGTATGAACCCCGAAGTTTCTCAATTCAATTCGAATTAGAATTCGGAAAGGGAGAATTACGTCCTCAGATTGCGGATAGATTGGGTTTAGAAGTAAAAATCAAGGCTCCTCGCGATATAAAATTACGAGCAGAGATTACAAAAAGTGTTATTGATTTTGACGATAACCCAAAGGATTTTATTAAGAAGTATGAGCAAGAACAAGAAGATTTAAGAAAGAAAATCGTGAATGCGCGTCAAATTATAAAGGAAGTCCAAATTCCTTCAACTGTTTACGAATTCGTATCTAGATTAGTTAACGAATTGGATATTTTTTCACAAAGAGCAGATATTACGTTTATAAGATGCGCGAGAGCTCACGCTGCATTA
>JAUWHC010000359.1 GCA_030606095.1 Promethearchaeota archaeon
GGAAAAGAATTTTGGTAGTTTAGAGACGAGCTTTGATATTTTTTCTCCTGAATCTACTAGTATCTCAACAATTTTAGCAGCAGCAAAAATTCCATCTCTAGTGTTATTAAAACTTGGGAATATGATGCCCCCGCACGACCCTTCCCCACCGAAAATAAAACTCTTCTTAGAAATGTTTTCTTCTATTAAATTGTACATTTTTTCTACTAAAAAGATCTCTCCTATTGGCGTTCTTATTACTCGAGCGCCGTATTTTTCAGCAATTACGTCAAACATTAAAGAAGACGCTAAATTTGTTATAAAAAT
Organism: Promethearchaeota archaeon; assembly: GCA_030606095.1. Classification (GTDB taxonomy): domain Archaea; phylum Asgardarchaeota; class Lokiarchaeia; order Sigyniarchaeales; family SOKP01; genus SOKP01. The sequence goes on from JAUWHC010000359.1 coordinate 307, forward strand.
AACTTCCTCTGTTTGGTCCTTGTATTTTTTTAATTGGTATTCCGTAATAAGAGCTAAGCCAATATCCTCAGGATAACATGTACCGTTTTCACCAATAATTGCTATTCTATCGGCGTCGCAATCGTGGGCAAATCCAACATCGAATTTATCTTGCCAAACCTCCATAATTAAATCTTTCAGGTTATTTTGTATAGGTTCAATCTTCCTTGGAAATTTCTTTTTTTTGATTAAATCGTTGTTGATTACCTTAACCTCACACCCCATTCCTTCAAGCATTTGAGGCGTAGCATGCTTGCCCGCTCCCGCTCCAGTATCTACAACAACTCTAAGATTGTTCTTCTTTTTAATACTTCCGATATTAAGATCTTTAAATAGGGCTTGAATGTAATTAGGAATAGGATTGAATTTAGAGATGTTTTTCTTTAAATTTCCTTTAGCTATTTTATAAGTTTTCAAATTAATATCATTTAACCTATGAGCAATCTGTTCTAAATCCTCATTGTGTAAATAAGTCTTTGAAGATAACAATTTTAAACCATTCCATTCTTGAGGATTGTGAGAGCCTGTAATAACAATTCCAGCAGGAATGTTTAACTTATTTTTTGCATGAATAATAATTGGTGTTGGACATACTCCGACATTTACTACGTTAAATCCTGTAGAAATTAAGCCCTCAATAATACCCTTTTCAAGAGTCTCTCCACTTGGTCGCGTATCTCTACCTATTATAATTTTTTTATTATCGCCATTAAACCATTCGCCAAAAGCGATAGCAATCTTTTTTGACGTTTTAAAGTTTAAGTCTTTACCTGTAATTCCCCGAATTCCACTAAAAGTAAAAATTAAGTTATTTATTTCCATAATAATTCGTTAATAAAGAGAAAATTAAGGTATTATTGGATTTCCTTCTAACTTATACTTCACGAGAGTCAACGCTCCCATTACGCCAATAGTATCCAAAAATTTTGTTACTTTTATTCTTGGAGGGTGATTTATCGTAAATAATAGGGGTGCTGTATTGAATTGTTCAATAACGGGAGGTAAAATTAAATCGTAATCTTTCATCATAGCTCCACCAAAATATATCGAAGAACAATCGTAATAATTGTTTACGAGTCCAACTCCCACTTTAATATAAAATATACACTGATCAATAATGCTCTTAGAGAATTTATCCCCTCCTCGCATTGCTTGGAAAATTTCTTTCGCCGTAATCTTAGACTCGTCGTTATCAATCATGTACATCAAAATTTTAGAGCTCAACTTAGTTGTTTTTATCGCGTCTAACGCTATGTTTTTAACTCCCGTTCCTGAGCTGTATACTTCCCAACAACCGTAAGCACCACATTTACATTGAAAATTACTCTGTCGATTAACAATTCCATGTCCAATTTCTGCAGCATTTCCATCCTTTCCGAGAAGTAAATGCCCGTTACAAATAACTCCGCCACCTATTCCCGTCGACACTGTTATATAAACTAGATTATCTTTTTCATCGTCACTTGCTTCAAAATAGTGTACACCTAAAACCGATGCGTTGCAATCGTTAATTAAATAGATCGGTACTCCTGGAAATCTTTCTTGAATTGGTTTTTTCAACGGTATTTCTTTAAAACCTAAGTTAGCATTATTGAAAACTTCGCCAGTTTCTGCATCTAAAGGACCGGCTGATGCTAGACCAATGCCTAAAACTTGTTCTTTATCAACATTGTTTTCAATTAACAACTGAGTAATTAATGAAATTACTGTATTACTGATTGAAAACTCGTTATCTTTAGGTGTTTGGGCAACTTTAGTTACTATATTTGCTTCCTTTAAATCAGAGGTACATAGAGCGACTCGAATCCATGTGCCTCCAATATCCGCCCCAACGATAAATTCCTTTATTATTATCACCAATTATATTTATTCAAAACTTAATAATAATTTATCTCTATTAAATCGTTATTAATTATTTCTCTAAAAATCTTTACGATCTCTTTTTTTCTTTTTTCATCAATTGCATATACAAAGTATTCTGAAGGTATTCTTGCGATTGAATAGAGTTGCACAATATCCGGTTTAATTTTTTTTATCGCATAAGCTAATCGTTTAATATTTTCTTTATTATCATTGGAAATAAAATCTTCTCTGTAAGAATTATAAATTAAACATTGAATTGCTAATTTCTTATTTTGCATGTCTTTTCTCAATTTGACAAGCGATTCAACAATAGTGTTAACATCTGGACTGTCTTTATGTGGCCTATTAGTGTTTATAAAGTCGTTTTCAGTAGCGGTGTCTAATTTTGCCAATACAAGATCAAAATGCTTTACTCTTTCCCGAATTTCATCTGAATGTAGAGTACTAGAATTAGTAAAAAGCGTAATTAAAGGAGGTTCGTTGGTCCATTTCAAATCATTTCTAACATCTAAAGTGGCGGAGTAAAAATCTAACAAATTTTCATTGAGTGTGGGTTCTCCGTTATATCCGACCGTTATTGAGTTTAAATGAGGAACATATTTTAATATATTTATAAGTTCTTTTCTAAAGTTGGAAGATGGAGGGGCTTTAATTCGATATTCTGGGGAAACTGTTTCATAGGTAGGGCCTATTTCACAATATACGCAATTGTAAGTGCATAATTTATTTTTTGGTAGAATATCTACCCCTAACGAGAGCCCTAACCGTCTTGATCGAAATGGACCATAAGTATATTGCCGTGGCATGTGATTATTCTTAATTAAAATAATTATTGATAAAATTCTCTATCGATTCATTGACCTCACTTGGTTTTTCTAACATGACCATGTGTCCAGCATCGTTTATTACGTTTAAAGCTGAATTCTTAATTTTATCGAGAAAAAATTGCGAAAATTTCACCGGCGTTAATTTATCTTCTTTCCCTACGATAATTAGACTACGAACTTCAATACTATCTGTTTTATCTATAGTATCAAAGTTATCGCAAATTTTAAAATCTTCATATGTGACCTCTGCCTTAATTTTCGAAGTTTCTTGAACATAATTATCTATTAATTCTCTTGGTGTTTTTCTATAGAATGCCCCCGCGGGTAAAGAGTCTAAAAAATCTTGGTAATTGGTTTTTAAAGAGTTTAGGATAATTGGGGCAACTCTTAACCTTCCCCCGGTGCTGCATAA
>JAUWHC010000286.1 GCA_030606095.1 Promethearchaeota archaeon
TAGTGTTCCTCAGAAAGATTTACAACAAATTACTTCAAACTTATCTAAAAATTTTAACAACGCGAAGAAAGTTCATGTGACTGATGATTTGGGAACAGACTTCTGGGTTTCGATAGAAGACCGCGAAATCATCCTCGATGACGGGTTATTATCAGATGAACAAATTGCTAAAGGAGATTTAGGAGGAAATTTACCTGCTGGAGAAGTTTTCTTTCCACCTCACGAAAAACAGGGTGAAGGAACGATATTTTGTCCTTTAACTAAAGATAGGTTTAGTAATAAAATCATAAGAAATATAGAACTAATTTTTAAGAACGGAAGACTATTAATCGATAAAGTTACTGCTGATGAGAACTTGGATGAATTAATCGCTACGTTTCAACAAAGTGAAAAAATAGATAAGGAAAAGAATTTAGCTGAATTACGCACCTATAATGTTGCAGAGCTCGGGATCGGCTGCAATCCGACAATAACAAAGGCAATCGGGTACATTCTTACAGATGAAAAAATAAATGGAAGCGTACATGTTGCCTTTGGGGGAAATAAAATGATGGGAGGAACCTCGGTTTCTCAAATGCACTGGGATTTTGTTACAACTCCGCAAGCTAATATTACAGTTGAATACAAAGATGGCATAAAAAAACTTATTATGGAGAAAGGCAAATTAGTTTAATAATCAACATTATTTCGACTTTCCAAAGAAATATAAAGGCTTTCTAATAGTAAAGGAAGTTGTAATATGGATAATTTAATAAACCAATTATATTAAGGCATATAATCAGTATAGGAATAAAACTATTAATTAAATTCTTTAATTTGTTTGATTTTATTTATCAATACGAGAGTTAACTGAATTCCGCAAGAAAAAGCCAATAAGATTGAAGAAAGAGAAATCAATATTTCCACACTGATAAAAGCAGATAACGATGTTCCTATAGGAGTAAAAATAATATTTGCGATTGATTGGCACATTAATAATACCTGATACACAAAGGTTTTATATCGCGTGTTCACTGAAATAGTTTGAGCGATAGATACATACATATAATTAGCTATGTAAGCCGCAAATGCAAGACCACATTGAATCACTAAAAACATTGGGAAATTTGAGAACGGTAAGAGAACAAGGAAAAATAAATAGAAGCAACAAAAAATAAAGAGAAGAAAAATATTATTTATCCTTTTAGCGATTCTTGAAGCAAAGTAATATCCAAGAAGGGCAAATATCGTTATGACATAATATAAAGAAAAAAAAATTCTTAACGAAAACTCATTATATCTCGTTAAAACCCACGAACTAACTAACGATAAAAAGATTAAATCTGAGGATGCTAAAAAGAAAGCAATGAATAAGAAAATAGCAAACCAAAAAACCCTTTTCTGGCTCTTTTTTTTTATACTTTTACTTTCAATATCTTTATTACTATTTTTTGAACTTAGATCGCTGAATATGGTGTTATTTCTCAAAAACAGAACTATAGAGAGCAATGGTAACGTCAACATCCAACCGATCATGAAGAACAATTCCCATTGCGGTAAAGAATAGATATTTTTAATAATAAAATCGAAAAACAAAGATAATAAAAGAAAACTAACGCCTCGTGCTCCGTTTACGATTAATATCATATGGTGTTTAATTTTTGGCGATTCCACGCTAAGTGTAAGGAAAATCTTACTCATAATTGTACGAATAAACATCCTGCTTAGAAAATATACTCCCATAAAAATACCATACAATAATAAGATATTTTTATTAATAAGAAAAATTGAGAAGCACGAACATAGCAAAATAACGCAAAGAAATACAAAGATTTTATGATTTCGATCAGATTCTATATGAGCATCAAATATATAGGCAATAAGAGGCGTTATTATTAATGATAGGTACCCAAAAAATTGGATGAATGCTAAATTGTTTCGATTAACAGCCAAAATCTCGTAATAAAACAACGGAATGTATAAACCAAAATACGCTTCAAATACTCCCAATGTGAAATATACTAAGAAAAAAATTCCATATATCTTTTTAACATTCATCTAAAGGACCTTTACACTTTATTTCTAACCAGAATAGATAGATATATTATTTTTAGGATTTCGATATTTAAAGAAAAAGGTTTTGTTAACAATAAATACATTATTTTCATTAGATCCTTCTCATATTCCCACGCTCTATATGAGTCGTTCACATTCAGGATTAGAACGAAGTGCCTCCCATCATCCACATTCTAATATATTTAACCCTAAAAATTTCTTTTATGGAGAATCCGATAAACATAATCGCTTAATAAATTATTACCTATTCTAATATCGCTTGATGCTACTTCTTTTAAAGCTTTGAATCTTTTGTTCTTCTCCACCACAATTAAGATGATAAAATGAGTGTCGATGAGTTATTTTATGAAATTTTGTAATAGTAAAAGGGTTTTTTCCAATATTTTAGCTTTAAAAGTTATGCGATCTACATCAAATTGATGTTTCTCCACGAAAGTTTCATCGATAGTTGAAAAACCAATATATACTAATCCCACAGGCTTCTCAGGCGTACCACCAGTAGGTCCTGCGATGCCGGTAATCCCTATTCCTATGTCAACATTTGAAAGTACTCTAATGTTATGTGCTAATTGTTTTGCTACTATTTCTGACACTGCTCCAAATTGATCAATCGTACCGGGATCAACATTTAAAAGATCAATTTTAGAATTATTGCTATAACAGATGATCCCACTTTCAAATACTTTAGAAGCGCCAGAAATATTAGTTATTGCGTTTGAAATATACCCTCCTGTACACGATTCTGCAATTGCTAATTTAAGATTACTCTTTTTAAATTTAGCGACAATATCTTTGACACCATCTAAAATTACCATTATTTTTTTATCACTATTTTATATTTTATTTTTTCTGGTTAATATTGTAAGAAACTGAGAAGATTTATAACAATTCATTGAATAATAAAAAGCAATATAAATAAAAAACAATATTTATAATTTATATTTTAAAGTAGTTTAAAATCATAATGTGATTCTATGAAAGAAAGTGACGAAAGGAAAGATTTTGTATTTAAAATCACGGTAATAGGTGATGGTGGCGTTGGAAAAACATCCCTAATCAAAAAATATACTAAAGGCAGTTTTAAAAAAGAATATATAAAAACTTTAGGCGCACAATTTTCGAAATATGACGAGAAAATCAAGAATTGCCAAGTTAAATTATTCTTCTGGGATATTGCTGGTCAAGCAGAGTTCTCATTTATGCGGCCAACATTCTATAAAGGGAGTAAAGCCGCAATTATAGTTTTTTCTCATGCTCCGAAAGAAGAAGAAAGCTTTGCTCACATCTCAGATTGGCATGAAGATATTAAAAATTATTGTGGAGATATTCCAATTGTATTACTCGGTAATAAGATTGATTTAGTGGACAAAGAATCATTAGATGATAGCAAGGTTGAAAAGATAATTAAAGAAAGGAGTTTTCTGGGATATTACAAAACCAGCGCAAAAACAGGGACGGGCGTTTATAAAGCGTTTCAAGCAATTATAAAAACCCTTTATGAAAAATATAAGGATCAATAAAATTAATTCAATAATCTACTGGTATTCGTAAGGTTAATTTATGTCAGTAAATTTTCAACAAGGTTACCCGAGGATTTTATTCTTTTCATCATCCCATTGCACTCCTTGTAAACCAGTAGAAGAAATGTTGAAGAGAATTAATATATCAATGTTTGGTAAAAAATTGAAAATAGACAAAATTGATGTAGAAAAGAATTACAAATTAACTACCGAATATAAAATCACCTCCTTGCCTACGGTAATTGTGGCAGATAGAAGGTTAAGTTTAAATATTCAGGAGGAGGATATTATTGACGCGATATTATATGGGTTTATTTCCTCCGTAAAAATATAATTATAATAAAATTAAGAAAAAAGGGAGTTAAAAAAAATGGATAGATCGTTACTTTCGAAAATTTTAATACAAATGAGAAAACATTTGGAAGATGGAAAAGAGATTGGAGATATGAAAGTAGGGGCTTTATTAGCTCTTGGTCACCAATTAGAAGCTATATTTTACTATTTAGGTCATGAATTGGGAACGATCCTAAAAGTAAAGCAAATTAAAGACGTTAAAACCATACCTGAAGCATTAAAAGAAAAAATCACCGAATATAATTTAGGAGAGGTCGAGATTACGGAAAGTTCAGAGGAATTAGTTCAATTGAAACTAAGAGGGCATTCTTCAATTAAAGATCTCGTCAATAAAGGGATAAAAACAAAAGGTAGTTTTTGTTCCTTCGAAGCGGGTTTATTAGCAGGTTTGGTTGAAAGAATGACTAATATACATTGTTTCGCTCAAGAAGTAGATTGCAGTTTACAATCAGGA
>JAUWHC010000245.1 GCA_030606095.1 Promethearchaeota archaeon
CGCTCCAGAATATCGGGGATCAGAAAAAGCACTAAATTTAATATCTTTTACTTTACAGTTTTTATCGCTCTGATGCAAAATCTTTAGATTTCTATTTACCTTACGAGTGAATTCTGAAGGATCTTCATATGTCCCTCCAACAGCAAAAACTTGGTCTATCCTAGCTATATCACGCTCTATTGGAATTTTATCTTCCATATTTTTTTACCAATTATTTGTTTTATTAATAAACATTTAATCTTTATTCTATATTTATTAATCTTTTTTTTGTTTAAATCATAAAGATTCTTAATTATAATCAATTTTACGCTAAATACTTCTAAAAAAATCCTTTATAAAAATTTAAAATCCTTTCACAGAACTGTCAGTATGACTCATAGACATAAAAACTTTAATTAGATTTTTAATAATATAAATTATGATATTTCAATTTAAATTTATTTTGGGTATTCCTCCATTCATTTTATTAATACCATCAATCATCTTTCAGGTAATATTTTTAAGAGATTATTTCAAAACTAAGCAAAAAATGTTTGGTTTTTTAGCTATTCTTTTTTCTACTTATATTGTACGTAATATTTTTCAAGTAAATAGACTCTTTTCGCTGCCAGAAGGAGAAGCAATTCTTTTTTTTATCTTATTTCAGATATTTGACATGCTTGCATTATATTCTCTGATTTTAGTATTAGAAGTATTTGAGAAAAACATTCAATTTTCATGGCGACAAATGCTAATTACAATCCTTGTATTTATTGCAATTGGTGCGATGATTTCTGATCCAGATTTAGAATCTCAAATTATTGATGACGAAATTTTTATAATGTTAAAACTTATTAGTTTTGAATTCATTTTTACAATGTTATTTCTTCTTATAGCTGGGATATTAGTCGTAATATCTCTTTATCAAAGTTTAAAATCGGCATGGTCTCCGAAGCAAAAAAGTCTAATTAAATGGCTTACTTGTGGAACAATTTTTACATTCTTTTTGCCTTTAGCTACTCAAATTGCATTACATTCACCATTACAGGTAAGTAAATATTTTCTTATGACAATTTCGTTAATGCAGGAACTCTTACAAAATTTTGGCATGATACTTATCGGTGTCGCATTTCTTCGAGTCAGTAAGAATCCATGGCTGTTACAGCGGCAGAAAATCCATTTGCTAATGGTTTATTCCCAAGATGGCATAAAACTATACTCTAAATCCTTTATTAAGGGCCTTACATCTGATGACGCACTTCTATTAGCTGGGGGTTTTTCAGCTGTTACCTCGTTGTTCAAAGAAGCTACAAAAACAACAGGTCAAATAGAAGCAATATTATTAGAAGGAAAAGAATTGCGAATTAAAAATCAAGAAAACTTTATTTGTGCACTCATAGTCGAATTTACGACCCAAGCTTCTGAATTAGCACACGAGAAATTCACATTGGAATTTGAACAAAAATATAAAGAAGAATTGAAAACTTTTAATGGTGATATTACTTCTTTTCACTAAGCAGAAGAGTTAGCAACTCAATATTTCTCTTAAGTATTTCTTTTTTAAAGAAAATTTATATCAAACCATAAAGGAATTATTCTTTTTTTTAGTATTTTGAAGAACATCACTATTTAATTCTAATTTTAGAACTGCTCCTAAATTTGCTTATAAATTATCTAAAGCAAGAAGAAAGAAAGTTTCTATTATTGTCGTCCAAATCTTGTTTGAAAGGAATATGTTTAATTGTTGTGGAAAAAGTTCATATTTACATTTTTAATTTAGCTATTATAAATTTTTAATAAAAAAGTAGGCAGTTGAAGTATTTATGATCTTTAAAATAAAATTTGTTAAATGTTCTTGATTATTCGAAGATGTCCATAATTAATTTATAATTTGAAATACTATTTTTGATTTAATTATATTTTTAACTCTTTTTATTAAATTTCTATTCCAATAGAACCTTATTGTTTAAAAAAAATTTACTGCTATTCAATTTTTAATAAAAAAAAGTCGGTGTTTGTAGTATTTACCATCTTTAAAATAAAATATAGTAAATATTCTTGTTTATTCGAAGATGTCCATAAATTATTTATAATTTGAAATACTAATTTAGATTTAATTATATTTTTAACTCTTTATATTATATTTCTATTCCAATAGAACGATATTATTTAAAATAATTTACTGCTATTTAATTTTTAATAACTTATTTATAAAAAAAAAATTTGAATTAAAAGAATTTAGAGTGGAAAATATGCGTTATAATAAAAAAATTACACTTTCACTTGTTTTCTCCTTAATATTCATATCTATGATTTCTGTGTCACCAATAGGGTTGGCTGCTTCAATGGGATCATATCTTGGACATGACTTTACCGAAGAAAGTTGGTCTGTATTATACGATTTTGCAGGAGGATATTTAGAAAAAGATTATAATCCAGGTCCATTAAATGGTAGCGTAGTAGAAGGGTCAATAGATAATAATACTCAAGTCGATTCTAAGTTTTTTATTGCTTGGAATAATATCCAAAATGTTCAAAGTTTATACATTGCTATGCAAAATTTCACATGGGACGTTGCAAATACTTCAGTATCACTTTATGGATGTGCTCCTTATCAAATATTATTACAACACTTTCGACCTCCAGGACAAGATAACATTCACATTTTTGTTATAAACACATTTCTTGGATTACTTGCTTATAGAGAGAATGCTTCAGATCCTATTAAAAACGATGTCCCTGATGAAGACGATAATCTTTTCTTAGGATGGTCGTATTATTCAGAATATCACAAATTTATAGCAAATTTACTGTTTAAAGCTAATAGTCTTCCAGAATATATGCATTTTGATAACACAACAACAGGAACTGCGACTCCAATGCCAATGACAGAAACTGAACCTGACACATTTAAATACGGTATGTCTTACAAAAATATTTTTATTTTATGGCAGAAAATAGAAATTGAAGAAGCCTTAGATGATACAGTAACAGATGCACAACTAATTACTAATTGTTCTGCATTTGCTCTTTTATCAGAATTGAACTTTACTTATACTGTTTCTTATAAAGATAGTTCAATCCCAGGTCTAAGAGAAGTAACTACTACAACTGAATATGATATTGGAAAAATAACTGACTTCTGGGTTGTAGGAGATAATGATACCGTGGCTAGCCATTTTGGAGGTAATAGCTTTAATATTACTAAACCTGCACCAATTAATGCAAAAATTGCCTATTACAACGAAACTGCTGTTGCGAATAGAATTAATGGAACAAGCACGAATCCTGGTTTCAGTTTAGCAGTAGTTAATCACGCAAATGTGATGGTTATGAATTTAAGTAATTGGAAACAAGGATTTAAATATGAAGGGGATACAGATTTTGTAGATGAAGGTGAAAACAAATTAGGAGCCTCAACAAAAAATATCACAGCTGCACAGTATGATTTTATGGATAATCCAGCCTATAAGATTGATTTTGCTTCAAAACCCAATTATACACTTAATGGAGAAAACGAATATCCCGCACCAACTCGAGTTTTAAGAAATAGTGCTATTAAATCACCCTTAGGATTCCTTTCACAATTATATGTTAGATCGGTGTTAGCTGGATTTATTGCTAATATGACAGGAAGCAAATATGCGGGGTTAATTGCGTTCTTTACACCACATTTAGATGAAGCCAAATTCTTCTATTTAACTTGTTTCCCAATTTGGTCAGGAGGAACGATTAATCAGGATCCAACATTTACGGTATTTGTGGCAATAGAATCGTCAGCTCGCAAAATCCCTGGTTATGAACCAATTATTCTCTCATTATTAGGGCTTTGTGGAATTTCACTAACTATATTAACAATAAGGAAGAAAAAGAACTTAAAAATTAGCTAAATAATCAAAACATTAAATCTTTTTTTTTTTTTTATTATTTTTAGCAGTCTTTTGAATAATAACCAATTGATTTTATTTATAAAAAATTGATTTGTTAAATATAAATAGGTAGGTTTAGCACAAAAAGAAAGAAAAAAAGTTAAAACTAATAAACTGCGTTCTCTTTTTCAAGAGGTCTCCTTTCTGGAACGATCACAAACTCTGTATTTATTGTTTCGTAAAAATCTGAACGTAGATACAAGTTGCAATAGCAAGCTCCGAATTCCTTCACATCATCAGGAGCATAATCACATGGGCAAATTAGATCTCTATCCAAATCTCTATTACCTGAAGCAAGACGACAGGGACAAGATTGATAGCCGTATTTTTTCTTATTTTCTGCTAAACCATCAATTAAATTATCAAATGTCTCTTGATCTTTATTTAAAATCCAATCATTTTTTTGACTGACAATCTTTACGTACTCTTTCATTCCTTCTTTAGTTTCCATGTCCATCTTAATTTCCTCCAGGTTTCAATAATTCTTCGTATTTATTTGGATCGTATCCGATAACAAATTTATCGTCGCAAACGAGAAAAGGATAAGCGATTCTGTCTGGTTTGTATTTCTCTCTTAAATATTTTAATAACTTTATTTTTTCGCCCGGATCGATTTGATTAAGATCGACATATCGATACTTCACATTCTTGTCTTTTAAAAATTTTTTGCACCTTTTGCACCATTGGCAACTCGAAAGGCTAAATACGGTAATTTCTTGACCATTATCCTTACCTTCTACTTCTTGTGTAAGTTTTTCAATAAATTCTGGGAACATTTTTTTCGCCTTATATGTTTGATTAATAGTTTTGAAATATTTTAATTAGATTTTATTACTTTTTGCTAAGTTTACTTTCCAATTTGGGTCTATACACTCGTAAGCACTTTCTGTGAGCTTTCTTATATCGCTATCACAAGAAGATAATAGGATACCTAAATGTTCTAAAGCCCTCTTATCTCCGATCTTCATCAAACTTTCAATAATTAAAAATAAACGAGTTTTATCCTGCTCGTCTTCCGGTTTTTCGAGTTCTTTTTTTAACAGCTCTACAATTCGCAAAGTAGCTTTCGCGTTTTTAATTTCACCCAT
>JAUWHC010000393.1 GCA_030606095.1 Promethearchaeota archaeon
TCATATATTTTGCACATAAATTGAAGGGATTCTTCTCCTTTTGCAATACATTTCTGTTCTACTATGTTAATTCGATAATCGTTTCTTTTAATTTTAAGTATGAAATTCGCAACGCTCTCTAACATTCCCGTTAAACCGCAAGCAAATCCTTCGCTATCTTTACTTTTTACTTTTTGGAAATCAAAAGTATCTTCGTTATCTAACCCATATCCCGCACAAAGTGGACAGCTTTTTATTTTAACTATATAATCGTTATATTTTGAGCCTTCTTTTGGTATTTCTTGGTATGTTAAGTCCCCCTCCTCTAATTCCTTCCCAAAAACAATTGCCCACAAGAGTTCAAAATATTCAACTATTTTTTTTGGACTACCAGGCATCCACTTAAAAATGGCAGTATGACGTTCACAGGATTCTATTGCTGCTTGTTTTCCAATTTCTCGTAGAATAATAACGCTATCTTCTTCATTTTTCGTAATTTCATTTATCTCTTTTAGTATTTCACGGTAAAGAAGAACGTAAAATAAAGAATTGGTGTTCCTACCAAAAACCTTAGTAACTTTTTTTAATAGCCATTGAACTGCTCCCATAATTAAGCGCCTCCTTCGTTGTATTTAAAACTATGAAGACAATATTTATTTCCAAATGTCCGAGATTCGTGAATATCAATTGGTTGTAATATTATTGACGATTTTTCTTTATTAATTAGAGAGATAAATTCTGAAATCATTGCTGCAATTATTTCACATCCCGCAACTTCGATATCGTTAAATGGATATTTGCACAAAGAGCAATCATTATCCTTAACCCTAATTACCTTCTCAATCTCATCAAGTTCTACTGAAACAGTGCTGTTTAAAATTTTTTTGTAAATCGTTGTAATAACATCCTTTATGTTAGTTAAATTTACGAAATTAATTGGTTTCCAATAATTCGTATAAGTATTGGCAATATTTCGCCCCATTCTTCTAAGTTTTTCTCTTATTTCAGAAACATCATTGATTTTCATGAAGCGTTCTAAATAATATACCATGTTTCGCATTTGATTCATTGTAGCATCTGACTGAATTAAATCTTCTCTCGTTAAATTCATCTTTCTTTCAATTTGAGTATAAAAATTTGAATAATTATTGAAAAAAATGCATCCATATTAATATTTTCAATTCATTTAAAAGATGATTAGTATGTTTTTCAAGGAAGAATTATAATCTATTTTATCATTTATTTTAACTGATAAATAAAATTAAATTTAAAAATATTTAGAAAATATTTAGAGGTGATATTAATGGATGTTCAAATGGAAATTTTTTGGTTAGGACATGCTAGTTTTAAAATAAAGATGTTTAGTGGAAGGATAATATTTTTAGATCCATACAATATTAAAAAAGGTGAAGAAAAAGCTGATATTATTGTTTCTTCCCACAGCCACAGTGATCATTTTTCAAAGGCAGATATTAAGAAGATATGGAAAGATGATACAATTTTATTAGGTCCTGTTAGTATAGCTGACAGTTTAATAAAATTTGATGGACAAGCTCTAGAAATAGGGGAAGAATTCGCATATAAAGATTTTACAATCGAGCTTTTTCCGGCATATACTATAAAAAAAGGTACTCATCCAAAAAGCAATAATTGGGTTGGAACGATAATAGAATCGGCAGGTAAAAGTGTTTATCATGCGGGGGATACGGAAAGAATCCCTGAGATGAAAGAATTAGCTAGCAGAAAAATAACTGTCGCTTTATTACCATGTGGAGGGACATATACTATGGATTTTGAAGAAGCTACTGATGCTGCATTAGATATCCAACCTGAAATAGTAGTTCCAATGCATAATTGGGAAAAGGATTTAAACCCATTTAGGGAACTTATGGCAAAAAAGGATTCCAAGATAAAGGTAGAAATATTAACAGAGAAATCTTTGAAAATCTAAGCAATTTATTTTTATATTTACATTTAAATCAGAAGATAATTTTATTTTCTCTATAATAACAACATAAACTGAGATTTGAAATGATATTGTATAGTGTCGGTGTAAGGGGAGGATTAAAAAGAATAAGAAAAGCCGACTTTAAAGAAGATAATGTGTATTTAATTGACGATTTTAAAACAATATATGTATGGTTTGGTTCGAACATTTCTAAAAAGAGAAAGGATATAACAATAAATAAGGCAAATTTGATAAATGAAAAAAAGGAAAAAATAGCTAACATTCAAATAATAGATCAAAACAAAGAATATGGTGCTTTTATCGTCATTAAAGATTTTTTAAGCAAAGGATTAAAACCAAAAAAAGCCATAGAAAGAAGAGCTGAATTAAAAATTCAAATTGAAGAGACTATGGAACTCATTGAAGCAGGATTAAATCCAGATCTCGAGGCAGAAATAACGATCGCGGCAAACGACCTTTCCCAAAAAAAGAAATCATATAAAGAATTATGCGAAACTTTAGCTCAATTACAATTAAAGCTTTTAAGAGGCTCAAAGAAAACTTCAAAGGACGAAATACAGATAAAGACGCAGGAAATCTTTAAATCTTCATCGACATACGAGGAACTTTGCTGGTTAATTGCTCAACTGAATGTTTTAGACAAAAAGAAATCATTAGATTATTGAACTACCACCGCCTAAAGGCGTTAGATTCGTAATTCATCGGAGCTTGCTCAACGACTTGCTCGAGTCTTACAACTTCTCCAAACGCTTGACTTTCCGTAGTCCCTACGGTAGGACGACGACGAATTATTGGTTATCTAATTTATCGTCAACAGTTTACAAGTGGTTTTTCATTTATTTAAATACAAGGAGAAAAAAAGATTTGAGATTTATCGCAAGATTCGTCCCACACCTAAAAGATTGGGCTTTCTTTTGCTTTTTGGGTAAATTCATCTTTTATTAGGTTATTCACGTTTTAAAATACGATTGGGTTAAATTTTCGTTATATTTTTTTTAATTCTGAAAAAAAATCCACTACTTTTTCCCCTAAGTAGCTTAATGTTTTATAAATGAAACTAATAAAAGTAATTAAATATTTGTTTTAACTAATATAAATCAATTATTTAAAAGAGCATTAAGTAAGTATCAGAAACTGAAGTAAGATGATGAGTG
>JAUWHC010000420.1 GCA_030606095.1 Promethearchaeota archaeon
GCGAAGATCTTGTTGTTGTAGAGCGGGTGTTTAGAACTGAAGAGGTAGTTGTTATTGAAACAAAAATACCAGTATTAATTTCTGTATTAAAAAATATAAATAAGCCGCGAACTCCAAGTATGGGAGGAATCGTAAAAGCATATCAGGAAAAGGAAGTTCATTTTTTAAATTCTGAAGATTTAGGCGCTAATAAAGCAGATATAGGATTAAACGGGTCGATGACGGAAGTTTGGAAAATATTTATTCCGCAAAGAAAAGGAGATCATCTCATATTGGATGGTACTATAGAAGAAATGGTTTCTGAATTAGTTAATAATCTAAAAGACGATAAGATTTTGTAAAAGGAGGTTTGAAGATGAGTATTATTATAGATAGTGATTTATGTGAAGGCTGTGGTGCTTGTTTAACTTCGTGTCCTTATGGAGGCGTTGAAATTCTCGATGAAATTGCTGTTTTTACTGAAAACTGTAATTTATGTGGGGCGTGTATAGAAGCATGCCCTACAGATGCTATTACATTGATACGAGCAGAACGAATCGAAAGTGTGGATAAAACACAGTATAAAGGAGTTTGGGTAATAGCAGAACATTATAAAAACGAAATTCATAAAGTTGCGTTTCAGCTCTTGGGGAAGGGGCGAGAGTTATCAAACGCATTAAATGTGAATTTAACTCTTGTTATCTTAGGAGATAAATTTGACGATAAATTGGAAGAGATTGGTGAATACGGTGCAGACGAAGTTATATATGTTAAATCAGCTATATTAAAAAACTATTATTCGGACTTGTATGTAAGCACACTAACCGATTTAATTACTGAATATAAGCCAGAGATTATATTAATCGGAGCTACTCCGACAGGAAGAGATTTTGCTCCACGAGCTGCCAAACGATTAAATGTTGGATTGACAGCAGATTGTACTGGGTTAGATATTGAAGAAGAAACGGGTAATTTAATGCAGACGAGACCTACATTTGGGGGAAATATCATGGCAACCATTCGTACGCCTTCGAGCAGACCACAAATGGCAACTGTGAGACCTGGTACTTTTAAAGCAGATAAAACCGTTAAAAGAAAAGCAAGAATTATTAAAATCGAAAAAGAATTTAAAGAAAAAGATACAGTAACTAAAATCATAAAGATCATAGCAAGACAAAAGGAGAATATCAATCTAGAAGACGCTGAAATAATAGTTACTGGAGGGAGAGGCGTTGGTTCAATGGAAGGTTTTAAAATTATTAAGGAATTAGCTAATGTCTTAGGAGCAGAACTGGGAGGTTCAAGAGTTCCAGTAGAATTGAATTGGGTAGGCGAAGATAGGCAAGTTGGGCAAACCGGGAAAACAGTTTCTCCAAAACTCTATATCGCATGCGGAATTTCTGGAGCGATCCAACATTTAGTGGGTATGCAAAATTCAGAAATTATCGTTGCAATTAACAAAGATCCACTTGCTCCGATTTTTCAAGTAGCTCACTATGGAATCATTGGCGATTTGCATAAAGTAGTACCTGCTTTGATTGAAGAACTTAAAAAAACTAAGTCTGAATAAAAATAAAAAAAAATAAAAATAAAAAAATTTCGTCAATTCGATTTTAGACTTTATCTAAGCGGCCGCCGTTTATTCCTATGACCTCTCCATTCATAAACCAGGCAGCATCGCTGCATAAAAATAGGATTACTTGAGAAACATATTTAGGTACCCCTATTCCTAAAGGAATTCTTCCTGAATAGTATTTTCTCCATTTTCCTTCTTGTTTACTTAACAATTCACCGAGAATCGGAGTTTCGATTAGTGTAGGCATGATTGCATGAGATTTTATATTGTATCGAATTAATTCTAATCCTGCAGTTTTAACCATTCCAATCATCCCAGATTTGGCGGCAGCATAATTCAATTGACCAATATTTCCCTCAGCAGCTTGACTACTGATTGTAATTACTCGCCTATCAGGATAATCAGCGATCTTTTCTTTTGGATTTTCTTTGCAATAGGCAATCCATCGCTTAGCACACGCTTGTAAAGTTAGGTAA
The DNA here is from genome assembly GCA_030606095.1 of Promethearchaeota archaeon. Classification (GTDB taxonomy): domain Archaea; phylum Asgardarchaeota; class Lokiarchaeia; order Sigyniarchaeales; family SOKP01; genus SOKP01. The sequence continues at coordinate 2,032 of JAUWHC010000420.1, forward strand.
AACCCTTTAAGATGCGTATTTATCACATCGTCCCAATATTCTTCTGATAATTTATGTATCATTCCGTCTTTTAAAATACCGGCAGAATGAATTAGAAAATCAATCGTTCCATATTTTTCAAATGTTTTATTTACACCTGCTTCGACAGAATCAGATTTTCGTACGTCTCCCTCAATAAATAGAACCTCTCCGCCTGCGTCTTTAATTTCCTTCTCAACCCGCAGCCCATTCTCTTTGTCAAAATCAAGAATTACCACTTTTGCTCCTTCAGCTGCGAAATCCTTAGCGGCTCTTTCTGCCAAACCAGAAGCTCCACCCGTGAGAAAAGCTACTTTACCATCAAATTTTCCCATTTTATTCAACCTCGAGTTTAAGTTTTTTTTTTATATACTTTTTATGATTTAATTTAATGTTCAATATAAATTTGAAGAATAATTAGAATTTAAAATTTTTAATATTTAAAAAAGTACATTTGATCTAGATTACTATCTATCATTATATCGCTAGCTTTTGTTTTGACTTGTACTATATTTTAGATCGATGAATATAATAATATTTTTGTTAATATTTTCTTTTAAATTACGATTAAAAAGGAACCATAAGGCGCAAGAAAAAAAAGATTAAGTAATGGAATGTGTATATCTTTAGCGGGAAAAACTCATTCGTGGAGGAATAAATTATGGGCTAAAATAGAAACATTCCACTACAAATAGAAAATCGAAATTTTCTATCATAATAAAGATCATTC